>CBDVDJ010000553.1:0-2802 GCA_965372695.1 uncultured bacterium | reverse complement strand
AATACGTTGCATATTCCTCGGAACAGGCGTCTTATACGGAATTGAGACACTCAATGGGGGTCCGGGCACAGACAGAAAGGACATGAAGATGAGAAGAATGCTGCTCTATCTATCGCTGATCGCGATGGTCAGCGTCGTTGGATGTAGTTCCGCGGGCAATTCCCAGGTAGAGAATGCAGCTGTCGATGCCGCCGAGAAGTGGCTGTCGATTGTTGACGCGGAACTCTACGCGGACAGCTGGGTGGAGGCTTCGGTGCTCTTCAAGGGCTCTGTCCAGCAGGCGCAATGGGTAGAGACAATGGAAGCCGCAAGAAAACCCTTCGGGAAGAACATTTCTCGAAAACTCAAATCCGCGGGTTTCACCACGACCTTGCCGGGAGCCCCGGACGGTGAATACGTTCTGATCCAGTTCGATTCTTCCTTCGAGAACAAGAAGTCCGCCATCGAGACCGTCACGCCCATGATGGATGAGGACGGTAAGTGGCGGGTGTCCGGGTATTTCATGAAATAGACGGACCCAGATGACTGTGTTTACAAGTCTATCGACTCCGGGAGAACCGGGGATGGATGGAGCGGCGTAAGTACCGTTGAATCAGCGCCATGGGCGGAATGCTGTCTCCCCCGAGCTGACGTCCAATAGAAACAGCGTAACAACTCCCCTGCTTTATTAGCTTAAACGAACTTTTCCACCGCATGGGGCTTGACAAACAACTCGGACCGTTTTAGTGTTATTTAGTGAGGGGTAAACAGATGAGAATCAATCAGCGGATAGTTCGTCATTGTATTTGTAGCGGCACCCATATCAGTCCGGTTGCCGCCGCGTCTGCGTATGCGGGTTGCCTGCTCCATTGACCTGACACGCAGTTAACGAGCGGCCACCGGATCTCCGGCGGCTTTGGTACGTTGCGACGCCGCCGGCTTTCCGGCGGCTTTTTTTGTCACACAGGAACGAGAAGCAGCGATAAAAGTGGCTAACGGTCCAGGATACACTCTGAAACTGCGGCGGGTGCTGCGGGGGAAGATCGAGGAGAACGCGTCGAGGGGATATCCCAATGAGTCTTGCGGGTTGCTGATCGGAGGGTTCAACGAGGGTGAAACGGTTGTCGCAAGCGTTACCGCAGCGCTCAACCTCAACACCGAACGATCGCGCGACCGCTACGTACTCGCCCCCGATGATTTCGCCCGCGCCGATCGACTCGCGGCAGCCCGCGGTCTGGACGTGGTCGGAATCTGGCATTCCCACCCCGACCACCCGGCCGAGCCCTCGCAAACCGACCTGGAAGCCGCGTGGCCGGGCTACTCGTACGTGATTGTCTCCGTCGCAAAGGGACGCGCGGAGACCATTCGTTCCTGGCGTCTCATCGATGGGTGGTTCGAAGAAGAAAGGTTGGAGTTATGAGCGAAATTATCGTAAGAATACCCGCGCCGTTGCGCGGCTTCACGGAAGGCGCACCGACACTGCCGGGAAACGGCGGTACGGTCGGAGAGGTCTTGCGGGACGTGGGCAGCCGCGCGCAGGGATTGCTGGACAACATACTGGATGACGGCGGCGGTGTGCGCAGATTCGTCAACGTGTACGTCGGCGACACCAACATCCGGTCGCTCGAGGGGCTGGACTCTCCCGTGTTGGCGGGAATGGTCATTTCCATCATCCCCGCCGTCGCCGGCGGTCTGGTGCGCGCGAAAGACCGGCGGCTCCACGAGCTGCGACAACGGATCCCCGAACTCACACCCCGTCAAGCGCACGACCTGGGCCAGAACGGTGGCGTACTGATCGACATCCGGGAACCGGACGAGGTCGCCGCCGGAAGTCCCCCGGGCGCGATTCGCATCGTGCGCGGGTTTCTCGAGCTGCAGATCGAGGACGTGGTGCGGGATATCCGCACACCGGTCGCGCTGTTATGCGCGGCAGGGGATCGTTCGATACTCGCCGCCGACGACCTCGATCGTATGGGGTTCAACAACGTCTATTCGGTCGCGGGTGGATTCATCCGCTGGAAAAACGCCGGCCTGCCGATCGAGATGCCCCGTACGCTGAACGACCGCGGGAGAGAGCGATACAGCCGGCACATGCTGATACCGGAGGTTGGCGAGGCGGGACAGCTCAAACTGCTTTCGAGCAGGGTTCTGCTCGTGGGCGCCGGCGGCCTTGGCTGTCCGGCGGCGTTCTATCTCGCCGCGGCCGGCGTCGGCACTATTGGAATCGTCGACGACGACGTGGTCGACCGTTCGAACCTGCAGAGACAGATCCTCCACACCGACTCCCGCGTCGGAACGCCAAAGGTGTCGTCGGCCAGAGACACGTTGCTCGCGCTCAACCCCGACATCGACGTCCAGATCCACGAGACGCGGCTCGATCGCCACAACGTCGAGGACATCTTCGCCGGTTACGACCTCGTGATCGACGGCACCGACAACTTCCAGACGCGTTACCTCGTCAACGACGCTTGCGTCAAGCTGCGGCTGCCCAACGTCCACGGCAGTATCTTCCGCTTTGAGGGCCAGGTGTCGGTGTTCTGGCCGGGACACCCCGATACGCCCGGACCGTGCTACCGGTGCCTCTATCCGGAACCTCCGCCGCCCGAACTGGCTCCGTCGTGCGCCGAAGCGGGAGTGCTCGGCGTGTTGCCCGGTGTTATCGGCACGTTGGAGGCGGTCGAGGCGATCAAACTGCTCCTCGGACGGGGCACTCCGTTGGTCGGCCGATTGCTGCTCTACGACGCACTCGCCTCGAGTTTCAACACGCTTCGCGTCGAGCGCGATCCGGATTGTCGCTACTGCGGCGATGGAATTGAGGAGTTC
>CBDVDJ010000552.1:0-2802 GCA_965372695.1 uncultured bacterium | reverse complement strand
ACTCGGTCAGCGGCGCGCCGCACGTCCCGAAACCGACGATCGACAGGACCTTGTTTGCCTTCGAGCCGTCCAGCCCGAACTTCTGAATCTGTTTGATGTCGGGGAAAACCGACCAACCGATCTTCCCGTTGATAACGGTCGACGATTTATCGGGGGCCTCGTATTGCCAGCAGATCCGATCGGGCTGGGCGAAAAACAGGGTGCCCTTCGAGGTCTCCGTCTCATCGAAGAGTGTAAACACCTTGGTTTGAATGAATTTTGCCTTCACCGTGGCGCTCGCCTCGCGCGCGCGGCAGTGTTCGACGATCACTTCGTCGAGTGTCGGTTGCCCGGCTCCGGCCATTACGGGGGAGAACAGGCAGACACACAATCCGATCGCGCTAATGGGGTATTTCATTATCATCGGAATGCTCTCTATATTTATCGTGCAGTTTCGAAAGCCCTTTGGCCGCACCGATTGCAGCCGTGGCCAGAAATACGATGAAGATCTCCCGGTTCGACAGCTGCAACTCGTACCCGAGGTACGCCAGCAGGAGATACCGCGGAAGCCGTCCGGTGAACGTGGCCAGCGCGTACAGTCGCCGGGGGTAGTCGGTCGAGACGGCGAGAATCCGTACTACGTCGATCGGGATCGGAAGAAAAGACGCGACCGGAAGGGTGAGGAAGGGGGCCCGTTCGAACCACCGAACGGATTTTCTGTAAAACCGCGATTGCTTCGCCCGCTTGATGCGGTCAACGCGGAAGAGGTAGTGGATAATGTAATAATCGTGGAGGTTGGCGATACAGGTGCCGACCGTGCCGATCAGCGCGACGCTAAACGGTTCGACTTCGCGCGCCGCCCACAATACGATCCACGCCGTCGGCAGCGGCAGGAATGTAAACGCCACGCTCATGTACAAAAGATACAGGACCATGACCTCGACGCGGTAGAGGCCGGGAGTGTTCCGTGACACCAAAAGCAGCGCAGTACAACCGAGCAAGAATACGAAAAACGCCGCCACCCACCGCCTCCACGATATAGAGCGCGGAACCAGTTCGGCCGATATCTCGTCGGGACAATTCACGGTGAATCCTCCCCGATCAACGCTTCGATCCCTCTGCCGCCCTGCGCTACCGACCGTCCGTCCGACATTTCGATGATCCGGTCAGTCATCGCGGCGAGGGCGCGGTTGTGCGTGATCATCAGGATCGTTTGGCCGTGTTCGTCGGTCAGGCGCCTGAAAATACGGATTATATTGTTGGAGTTATCCGAGTCGAGGTTGCCCGTGGGTTCGTCGGCGAGCAGCACCCCGGGGCGTTTCACGAGCGCCCGGGCGATGGCGACTCGCTGTTGCTCTCCCTGCGACAATTCCAGGGGTTTTGCTTTTCGCTTGTGCGCCAGGCCGACGCTGTCGAGCACGCCGTCGATCCGCGCGGAGGCGCCGTTGGTGTCTCCGAGGATGTCGATCGCGATTTTCAGATTGTTGTAAACGTTTAGCGAGCTGATCAGGTTGAACTTCTGGAAAACGAAACCGATCTTTTTACGACGATAGCCCGTCAGTTCCGAATCGCCGGCAGACGTCACCTCGAAGCCGTCGACGGTTACAGTCCCGTCCGACGCCTCCAGCATGCCGCCGAGTATGTACAGCAACGTCGATTTACCGCACCCCGACGGGCCGACGATCGACGTAAACTCGCCTTGGGCCACGTCGAAGTTCAGACCCCGGAGCGCCCTGACTTCTACCTTGCCCGTCCGATAGTTCTTGTGCAGATTCCTGACCTGTATCATAGCGACGTCATTCATAGCTCAGCGCTTTCACCGGGTCCTGACGGACGGCCACCCAGGCGGGGTAGAGCGCGCCCAGTACGCCGCCCGCGATTCCCGTTACACAGCCGACGGCGATCCAGAACGGCGTGATCGCTACCGTCAGCAGGGGATAGAGGACTCGGAGCACTTCGACGGCGACAAAAGTGAATCCGAACGCCAGTATCACGCCACCGGCCGAGAGGATTACAGATTCCAGGACGATGTTACCCATGATAAACGCCCTCGATGCGCCCAGCGATTTGAGGATGCCGATCTCCCGGGTCTTTTCCATGATGGTGGAATACATCGCCAGAAGGACGACGAGCAGACTGACGATGAGTGTCGTGACCGTGATTGCCCCGATAAATTCCCGCAATCCGGTCATCGACTTGGCCATCTGGTCGGCGAAATTTTCGAGCAGCTGGACGTGGACGCCGGGGACGTTCTCCTCGATGGCGAGTGCGGTTGTCTTGACGACCTCGGGAGATTCACACCGCACGAAGAACAGCGATACGCGGCCCTCCTGGTGCAACATTGACTGGAGCTGCGAGGCCAGCATAAAGATCCGCGCGCCGATGCCTTCCTTCGATATACCGGCGATCCTGAACGTGGTGCCGAGGAGTTCGATTTCGTCACCGACGGCGAGTCCCGTCGCCGCGGCCATGCGCGAGTCGACGACGACGTCCCCAGGCGTCTTCAAGCTCCTGCCATCGACGATCTCGAGGCCGCTTCCAACTGACGAAAACTGGCCGGGGTCGATACCGTACACAACGTAAAAGTTGTCGTGAAAAGTCGTCGTCCACGTGACAACAGGGGAGACGGCCTTGACCCCCGGGACCTCGGCGATCCGCTCGCGGTATTTCTCGGGCAATACGCCGCTCTTGAGCGCGAAAAAGTTGGTTGCGCCCTCCTGCTGTACGATGATGTCGGCGCCGACGTTCTCGATCCGGTCGGCGACTTCTTTGATCGAGCCCTTTGTAAGCCCTACCAGCACGAGTAAAAGCGTGATGCCGAGG
>CBDVDJ010000551.1:0-2803 GCA_965372695.1 uncultured bacterium | reverse complement strand
AGGGTTCGATAACTCCTCATGAAGCCAGCGGCCCGTCTTCGCATGCGAAAGGAGGCAGTATCGTGACTCGCCCGTGATAACGGGGATACGTCCCGGCCGAAGAATTCCGTGGAGAACTGGTCGAAGCGGTCGAGGTCCAGCATGCTTCCCAGCACGCCGTTTCGGAATGATTCCGACCGTAACGCCCCTTCGAAGCAACCACGGACCCGGGCGTTTCGGCGGAGATCGAAACCCCAGTCGGGCAGGCTGTCCGCCGAATCTTCCCTTATCGCCATCAGGTCCGGGAATCGCCGTTCCATCATCGTCGCGTAGACCTTCTTGTAGTTGCGCAGCTTTTCCGGGAGCCGGCTGATGAGGTCGATACAACGGTTGGTCAGAAACGGCCGGCGGATCTGGACGGCCAGTTCCTTGTAGTATCCGAGAGAGAAGAGGAACCGCTGCATACGCGTGTAAATATACATGTAATCCTTGCGTTCGCTCAAATCGTCGCTCTCGCACCGGCGCATCAGCGTACGAATATCTTCGGCGAGCATCTCGTCCGCATTCCTGGCGGCTCCGGATTCCATGCAGGCGGTCACATTCGGCGGCAATCCTGCGCCGCCGAGGATGAAATCCGTGGCGTCGTCCTCACTGAACGCGTATCCCTTATTATCCCACGCCACATCACCGGCGATCAAAAAGTCCGCCTCCCGGTTATAGCTCGATGCCAGCACCGGGGCGCCTTCGGCATACCATCCTATGTTGTCGTTGGCGAGTTCGGAGATCCAGGCCCATTCACGGGCATTCTGGACGAACGAATCGGTATCGTAGCTGTAAAAGTAAAACGGAACGCCGTACATATCCGAAATCCGCTTAGCCAGGTTAGCGTCCGAGAACGGGATATCGTCGCTGATGCCCCATGAGAACGACCGTGCCGGGGGACGTTTCAAGACGTCGAAGAAGGCCGGCACCGCCCGGGAATCGAGTCCCCCGGACAACATTACCTCGTAATGGTCGGGTTCATCGCAAACCAGCAATCGGTGAGACGCGAGGATCGTCTCGTAAATCTCGTCCTCTCCAACGCGGCGCGAACGGATCATATTCGACCGATCGAACGAAAACGTCCAGTACCTGTCGCGGCGCAGCGCAGCCGTGTTGAGGTCGACCGTCAGGACGCACCCCGGCTCCATCAGCTTGACGCCCTCGAAAATGGTCGATTCGCCGAGAGAATATCCGATGGAAAGAAATGAAAACACTCCGAGCTTCGAAAGGCGGGCCTCCGCCCCGGCCAGAGCGAAAACTGCCTTGGCCTCGGGCGCAAAGCAGAACATCCCGTCGGTATGTGTGTAGTTGACCGGCAGCGTACCGAGGCGGTCGTTGTAGACAAACAGACGTCCGCGCTGAAGATCGACAACGGTTACGACGAATGCGCCGTCGTAGTCGGCGGCGGGCACCATCCCGTCCTTCTTGTACGAGGCCATGATGTCTGCCGCGTACAGCCGGCGGGGCTGATCGCCGTCGAGCAGCACGTGTCCGTTGACGAAGACGGCGACGCCGCCCGCTGCGCCGCTTTCGGAGGCGCCATCAAAACTCCAGTCGGCTTCCACGCCCCCGCTGTCCCGCCATACCTGCGCGATCCGCGTCGAGCCCAGCCGCATCTGCTTCGATACGTACCCGTCCAGATGATGGAGGCGCCGGATCGCTTCCTCGAGCGATCCGGACGCCTCGTTTCCATGAGACTGGACTATTCCCAGGATTCCGGGCATTTACCTACTTTGACGCCATCACGTCGGGTCGAAGCACGTACTTCGCTTCGAACACCAGCGTGCCCTGGTCGGTGGTCAGGCGGCCTTCGCCGCGCTTGACGATGATGGTTTGTCCGCCGGGAGCGTTGACGACTTCGACGTCGTACTCGGTCTCCGGCATCAGGCCGTAAAGATAGTTCTTCGTGTCCTCGGTCGAACTCAGTTCGTAGATCACGCTGCCCTCGGGCACACCCCCCGCCGGGTCGGCTGAAAACATCAATACGATGTTGTTGTCGCTCTCGTGAATCTGCGTCCCGACCATGTTACCGGTCGTACTGTTCACCAGGCTCGTCACCGGCATCGTACCGGTAGACGGCCCCGTCCAGATCACGTTGAGAAACTGGGTGTCCGGCGTCGGCGAATTTCTCCGGAGCTCGATGCGGCGGCAGGCCAGGGTAGCCTGATCGGTGATGGTAAAGTCTGAAGCGGGAAGCATCGTCCGCTGGACGATCTTGTTGGGGCCACTCGTCGCCGTAACCGTATTTCCGCTGATCGTCGGCGAGAACTGCATGTTGAGCAGATAGCTGATGGTCACGCCCTCATAGCTTTCGCGCGGAGAAACGCGGTCGTAGACGATGACGTAATCGGGGCGCACGTGCACGAGCTCACGCTGGAAGACGTAGAGATACGGATCATAGCCGTGCGAGTATCCGCCCGGATCGGTCCAGTAGGCGTCCGCGGCGTCGCCGACGACATAGGCGTATTCGGACGTGTTCTCGTAACGCAGAATATCACCTGTGCCGTCGCCGTAGCGCTGGTCTTCCCCGTTGACGAGGAGCGTGTTGTGCAGGTATCCGTTTTTTAAAAGACCGTTCGACCCCACACAGAAGTTGGCGTCGATCGCCTGCCACCCCGGGATATCATTCCCTTTGAATATGACGAACGAATTCTGGTCCTTGTGCTGGTGGTTCTGAACGCGGTCGGCGGAGATAAACGTCACCGAAACCGCGTCGTTGTCCCAACTGGAACGACTGTTCATCCAGCCCAGTCCCCCACCACCGGTTCCCGTGCAATACGCC
>CBDVDJ010000550.1:0-2805 GCA_965372695.1 uncultured bacterium | reverse complement strand
GAATGGCGCTCGTGCGCAACCCCGGCGTGGACAAGATCGCTTTTACCGGCTCGACAGAAGTCGGGCGGCGCATCATGCAGGAGGCTGCCCTCTCCAACAAACGTATATCGCTCGAGCTGGGCGGCAAGAGCCCCAACGTTATTTTCGCGGACGCCGACATCGAGGCGGCCATCCGCGGCGCCCAGACGGGTATCTTCTACGGCAAGGGCGAGGTATGCGCGGCGGGTTCGCGCCTCCTCGTCGAGAAGAACGTGCACGACCAGGTTGTGGACAAGCTGGCCGCCCGCGCGGCCAGGCTGACACCGGGCGACCCGCTCGACAAGAACACGCGCATGGGCGCCGTGGTGTCGAAGTCGCAACAGGATTCGGTCATGGGATACGTTTCGCGCGGACTCGAAGAGGGGGCAAAGCTCGTGGCCGGCGGCAAGACGGCCACGCACGACGGCAAGGGCTGGTTCATCGAAGCCACCGTATTCGACGGGGTGACACCCGACATGGCGATCGCCCGCGAGGAGATATTCGGTCCGGTGCTGAGCGTGCTCACCTTTGACGGCGAAGAGGAAGCGGTTCGCCTGGCCAACGACACCGACTACGGCCTGGCGGCGGGGATCTGGACGCGTGACCTGGCCAGGGCGCACCGGGTGGCATCGGCGATACCGGCGGGCACCGTGTGGATCAACACGTACAACTTCTACGACGCTGCCGCCCCCTTCGGCGGGTTCAAGGCGTCGGGCTTCGGCCGCGAACTCGGCGGCGCCGGCCTGGACGCCTACCTCGAGAACAAGACGGTGTGGGTCAACCTGGGATGACGGAACAACCCGCGATAAGGAACATCACCGTCGTGGGCGCCGGGACGATGGGCCACGGCATCGCCCAGGTGGCCGCCCGGTCGGGTTATCACGTCACGCTGACCGACACCGACCCCGAAGCGCTCCCCCGCGCGCTGGCGAGGATCGAGAAGAACCTCGACGGCGGCGTGGCGCGCGGCAAACTCGAAGCGAGTGAGCGCGACGAAACACTGGAGCGGCTGAAGACCGAGGCGGACACTCGCGCGGCACTCAAGGACGCCGACCTCTGCATCGAGGCCGTCGTGGAGAACCTCGACGTCAAGCACGCCGTCTTTCGCGCGTTCGAGGAACACGCTCCCCCGCACGCCGTACTCGCCACCAACACGTCGTCGCTTCCCGTCGCCCGCATCGCCGCCCCCCTCACCACTCCCGGCCGCGTCGTCGGCATGCACTTCTTCAACCCCGTCCACATCATGCAGCTCGTCGAGGTCGTCACCCACGACGGGACGGACGACGACGCCCGCGTGGCGGCTCTCCAGGTTGTGTCCAGGATGGGCAAGGTCCCCGTTGTTGTGGCCGACTCGCCCGGCTTCGCCACCAGCCGCCTCGGCGTCGTGGTCGCGCTCGAAGCGATCCGGATGGTCGAAGAGGGTGTCGCGTCGGCCGCCGACATCGACAGGGCGATGGAGCTGGGGTACAAGCACCCGATGGGGCCACTGAAGCTCACCGACGTCGTGGGACTCGACGTCCGCCTCGCCATCGCCGAGACGCTTTACAATGAGCTCGGCGGAGCGCACTACGCCCCCCCGCGGCTCTTGCGCGACAAAGTGGCAGCGGGCGAGCTCGGCAGAAAAACGGGAAAGGGATTCTACGAATGGACCGAGTGACGGACATCCACGTCCACATCCAGCCGTGGGACCAGCTCAAGCCCGTTGCCCTCGACTCGCTCACCCGCGACCACAAGGACCACTACGACTTCCTCGTCGCCCTGATGGAAGATCCGGCGTTATTAATAGAGCACCTCGACCGCTCCCGCATCTGGCGCGCGGGACTGATCAACTACCCCAGCCCCGACGTGATGGGGTTCACCGACAAGACCAACGATTTTGCCGCCGGGTACGCGGCCCACAACAGAGAGCGGCTCATCCCGTTTGGCGGTATCCACCCGCGCTTTACCGACGACCCGAAGGCCCACGTCGACCGTCTTATCGAGATGGGCATCGCGTGCCTCAAGATCCACCCGCCGCACATGTGGTTCGCCGCCAACGCCTACACCGAGGGCCTCGACGCGCTGGCCGGAATATACTCGCGCGCCGAGGATCGCGGGCTCCCCGTCATGGTGCACACGGGCACCAGTATCTTCCCCGCGGCGCGGTGCAAATACGGCCGGCCGATGGAACTCGACGACGTGGCGGTGGATTTTCCCGACCTGCGGATCATCATGGCGCACGGCGGGCGGCCGCTGTGGATGGACGAGGCGTTCTTCGTCCTCAGGCGGCACAAAAACGTGTGGCTGGAATTATCGGGGATCCCGCCGAAGAAGCTGCTCGACTACTTCCCGCGCATCACCGAACTCGGCGACAAAGTGCTGTGGGGTACCGACTGGCCCAGCCCCGGCGTCAAGGATCTACGAACCAACCTCGACCAGTTCCTCGCGCTCCCGCTCCGTGACGAGTGGAAGCGGAAGGTGACGTGTGAGAACTCACTCGTCCTCTTCCCCGACGGCGCTTCCTGACCGCCGTTCAACGACTATTCGTCGGCGGCCTCCTTCGGCGCCGGGATCTTGAAGAAAGTCGCGTAGAGCGTCGGCACCACAACCAGTGTCAAGATCGTCGCGAATCCGAGGCCGAACATGATCGTCACCGCCATGGAGATGAAGAAATTGTCCTGCAGCAGCGGGACCATGCCCATGATGGTGGTGAGCGCCGCCATCGATACGGGGCGCATACGGCTCACCCCGCTGTCGATCACCGATTGGTAGCGGTCCATACCCGACTTGATGTTCGAGTCGATCTGG
>CBDVDJ010000549.1:0-2816 GCA_965372695.1 uncultured bacterium | reverse complement strand
CAGCGTCTGCAGGTTCTCGAGGCTCTCCAGCGCGAGATACTCCGTCTGTACCGGGATATACACCTTGTTCGACGCGGCCAGTGCGTTGGTCGAGAGCAGACCGAGGCTGGGCGGGCAATCGATGAGCACATGGTCAAACTCGTCGCGGTGGATATCGAGGGCTTTTTTCAGCAGGAATTCGCGTTCGGGTACCGTCGAAAATTCGATTTCGGCGCCGGTCAGACTAAAATCGGCCGGAATGATTCCCACGCTCAAACGGGCGTCACCGCCGTTGAAGCTGACGCGCGCGCGGAGTTCTTTTTCGACGAGGGTTTCCAGAAGGTCGGCCTCCCCGCGCAGTACATCAAGAATCGTCTTGCCGGTTCCATTGGCCCTGGCGCCGAAATAGCCCGTCAGGTGGGCCTGTGGGTCGAGGTCCACGATCAGGACTTTTTTCCCCAGGAGTGCGAGCCCCGCGCCGATATTGACGACGGAAGTGGTTTTCCCCACGCCCCCCTTTTGGTTGAGAAATGCGGCTATCTCCGCTTTGTGCATCTGTCCTCCCGATAGTTGTAAAGGTTGTTCGATCTACGGCGAAACTGCCGGATCGGATATCAATACGCCGAAACTCTGATTTTTGCAAGCACAGTATTTGTGTAAACCGGGCGGTCTACGGTGCCGGTGTTTGTCAGGCCGCTTCCCCGCTGTTGAGGAACTGACTTCCCTCTTTTTCAGTGTCGAACGTTTTGAAGATCAGCAAGAGACGCGTTATGGTGAGTATGCTGTCGATCCGGTCCCCGATGTTCGTCAAAACCATGCTCCCGCCGGCGCTTTTGATGCTGGCGTGCGCGCCGATGAGCATGCCGACGCCACGGCTGTCGGCCCAGGGGACCTTCTTCAGGTTAACCAGATATTTCTTGCGATCCTCCTTGATCACACCCTTGACGAAGTCGTGGAACTTGTCGGAGTCCTCTCCGCCGATCATCTTCCCCTCGACGTAAATAATCAGCACGCCGTCGGTTTCGCTTTGTTTCAGTTTCATCGGCCGGTTTCCTTTTCTGTTGGGTCGAGTGCTATTTGACGAGACGCTGGAACCGGGCGTTGGTCCTCAGCGGGTCCCATACCGGATTAAGTTTCAGATTTGCGACGGAGAGGTTCGAAGGCCCGGCGAGAAGCTCATCGATCCTGCCGAGCGCCGCCTCATCCTCCCCTATCATTGCATAAATGACGGCGAGTTGCTCCACGAACCGGGAGCCGGCCAGTATATCCTGCGACATCGGCATAAGGACCACCGCCTGCAGCCCATGACGTATCGCGTCTTCCTCGAGACCGAGGCCCGCGAACGCCATCCCCAGATCGGCATGAATCGCGGGACTCCCGGGACGCTCCCGCAGAGCCGCTTCGAGTACAACGCGGGCCGAGTCAAAAGCAGACGCCGCCTGTTCGAGTTCGCTCATAGCCAGGTATACTGCACCCTTCAAGTTCAAGGTGGTCCCGGATTCCGGCGGCATTTCCGAGAGCCACCGAAGTGCGGCGGCGAAATCCCTCTCGTAGTACACCTGCACGAACCACGTCATCAACCACCAGTAACCGCCGCCGGGGTCGTCGGGTGCCGCTTCGAGCACCGCCCGGGCTGTTTCGAGATCGCCCAGCGAGCTCTGAAAGATCCAGGCCTTGAACCAGTATCCGGTGCGTTTGTCCGGAACGATGGCGATGTAGCGGTCGGCGTAACCGACGGCATCCTGATAGCGTCTCTGCAGGCGACACACGACGCTGAGTTCGAGCGGAAGACCCGCTTCCCGCGGGCTCTGGGCGAATGCGCGGGCCAGATAGGTTTGAGCTTCCTCGAGTCTGCCCATCCGTTTGCAGGCCGCCCCGATGGCCAGCAATACGTCGCTGTCGCGCGGCGCGATGCGCTCCGCTTCCCTGAATTTTTCGAGGGCCGTTTCGTACTCGCGGTGGCCGCACCAGAAATAATAGTAGCCATCGGCGAGGTGGGCCTGCGGCAGGTCGGGGGCAAGCTCGAGTGCTTTGTCGGCGGCCAGCCGGGCACGGCGGCGGCGCCAATCCGTCGGGTCATGGCTGTACATCAAGCCGTGAACGCGAGAGAGCTCCGCATAGGCGATGGCGAATTCCGGGTCGAGGTCGACCGCCCTGTCCAACAGGCGAATGACCACTTCCATTTCCTGTACGCTATCGTCGACCACGGTCAGCAGCCGGTTTCTTGCCCGAAGGTACGCATGGAACGCGTCGGTATTATCAGTCGTCCGGGAGAGCAGGACCATTTTCTCCGGTTCCAGAATGGCGATGTCGAGCGCACGAGCCACGTGGTCGGCGATGTCGCTTTGAAAGGCGAATATCGAGTCGAGATGTCCCTCGTAGGTGGCGGACCAGATGTGTGTATCGTCCGACACGTTGACCAGCCGGGGGACGATTCTCGCCTCCTCGCCTCGCCCCCTGCGTTGGTATCGTATCGTTCCTTCCAGTATCAAATCGACGCCGAGCTCGTCACCAATTTCTTCCAGGCTCTTCTCTGTGCTCTTGTACTTCATGGTACTCGTTCGCGAAACAACCGCCAGACCGGAAAGTCTCGACAGGCGGGTCCTGATCTCCTCGGTAACACCGTCGGCAAAATACTCATCTTCGCTTTCACCGATATTCTGGAACGGAAGGACGGCGAGCTTCTGCTGGTGCGGGGTGGGGTGGTTAAGATTCAGCAGGGCAGGTCCCAGCGTAAGCGCCAGAGACGCGAGGGCGGCGGCTGTCAGAATCCACGCGGCGACACGAATCAGGCGCCGGCCGGACGACGGTTGTGGCGGGGGAAGATCCGATCCTCC
>CBDVDJ010000548.1:0-2817 GCA_965372695.1 uncultured bacterium | reverse complement strand
GCGCTCACCGCCGCCAGGACCGAGCCGTCGTGCACGTCCATCACGACCACCGCACCACCTCCCTTTCCAGCGATGAGCGACTCGACGTAGCGCTGCAGTCCGAGGTCGAGCGTGAGTGTCACCGTTTGCCCGATCTCGGGCGCGAACGAATACGCGGGAATCTCGCCCAGCACACGCCCCGACGCTTTGACCTCGAGCGCAGTCAGCCCGTCCTGGCCCCGCAGGCTCCTCTCACAGGCCAGCTCCAGGCCGGTCTTGCCCGTCAGGTCACCGGGGAAGTACTTCTTGTCCCCCCTCCGCGCGAGTTCGACATCGCCGACCTCCCCGACGTACCCCAGAACGTGTGCGGCCATCTCGCCGTAGCGGTGGCGCCGCCGGGCCTTGGAAATGACCCTCAGCTTGGGAAACAGGTCGGTGTTTTCGCGAACGAACGAAATAACGAGTTTGTCCGCGTCGCGTACGACGGGGAAAGGGAGTCTGCCGTTCTTTTTCTTCCAGGCTTCGAAGCGTTCCAGCACGTGGACGGAATCGAGCGGTATGTACTTCGAGAGCCGCGACACGGCATCGGCCACTTCATCGTCGGTTCGCCACGGAATGACGACCTCGAAATTCAATACGTTGTCGACGAGGATATTGCCGGAACGGTCGGTGATATAACCGCGGGGACCGGGAACACGCTCGCGCTGGAGCTGGTTATTCTCGGCGACACGGGCGAACTCACCGTGCCGGATCGTCTGCAGGTCGAGAAGCCGCCCGAGGAGAACGACGAAGAAGATAAGGACGAACGCAATCAGGACGCGTTCGCGCCCCCTGCCCGCCATCAATTCTCTATTGTCCCTCTTTCCCAAACGACTCAACCACCTTGGGGCCGGCCAGCGCCAGTACCTTGTTCATGATGACGGCGAAAAACGCCGTGTACGCGGCAGACGGCAGCGCCGTTACAAATATCGCCGCCAGCGCGCTGCCCACGTCGGGCCAGTGGTAAATCAGCAGGTAAATTATATCGTGTCCGAAAGATACCCCCATGAACAGAACAAAAACGAAGGGGAAATTGTCCGGAACCGTCTTCGCTCCGATCCTGCCGACGCTGTAACCGAGGATCGACTTGGTCAACGCATTCAGCCCGAGATACCCGGGATTGGCAAGATCCTGGAGGAATCCGATCACAAACCCGAATACCGACCCCCTGACCGCCCCGCGAAAGAGGGCGACAAACGCGACCATCAGCACGAGAAAATCAGGAGTGACGGGACCCAGCGCGACCCGGTCGGCGACAACGACCTGCATGAGCAGGAACACCAGCACCGCCACGACGAGGTAAAACCACTTCATCGCTCACCCCTCAATATCGACTCGATCAACGCGCTGTCAGCCGACTCGTAAAAAATCGCGCGGTCCCAGGGGATCTCGTCGGTCATGACAAACACTTCTTCGAGCGCCCTGAATTTGACTTCGCTGCGGGCTTCGACCCGGAGGCTGAGACCATCGCTCGCCGTCGCCACTTTGGTCACGACGGCCACAGGGAATCCTTTGGGCACCACCCCGCCAAAACCGCTCGTCAGCAGCGTATCGCCTACCTGCACGTCCTCTACCGCGCTTACGCTCGTCAGGTCGAACGAGTTGCGCTCCCTCCATTCGAGGATACCGACGACGCGGCTGCGCTTGTCGATGCAGCTCACGGGGTGGTTCTTGCTGCAGACCAGCTGAACCCACGACGAGGAGGGAAACACCCGGACGAGCCGGCCGACGTAGCCCTGGTACGACAGCGCCGGCATTCGCTCCTCGAGACCGTCGTTGTACCCTTTGTCGATGACGAGCATCGTCTGGAACCGGTCGAGATTGCGTCCAACCACCTCGGCGGCCGTGAGTTCATAAAACTGCTCCTCCTGGAACGCCGCCAGCCTCCGCAACCGTTCGCGTTCGTCCCGGTACTGGAGCAGCCGGTCACGCTCGAACACCAGACTGGCAACTACGCGCTTGAGCCTGAGGTTTTCCTCTTTCATCGAAAAGTAGTCATCGACGAAGTCGACACCGCGCGACACGGGAAGAAGCAGCGTATTGAGGGTGCTCTGGGCGACGTCGAACCGGACGGTATCGGGGAGCATCAACAGCGTCAAAGATAGAAGGACCAGTAGTCCGAGAATCGCTTTTTCACGATGTTTTTGAAAGAAGTGCGCGACAAACTGCATGGTTGGCGTATCGCTAGTCGTTGACGCCCTGCATCAGTATCCGGTCGTATACGTGGACATTGTCGAGTACTTTTCCGGCACCGAGAACCACGCACAAGAGCGGATCATCCACGACGTTTATCGGAAGGTTGGTCTCTTCCTTGAGCAGAGTATCCAACCCGCGGAGCAGCGCGCCACCGCCCGTCATGACGATGCCGCGATCGACGATGTCGGCTGCGAGTTCGGGGGGGGTCTGCTCGAGAGCGGACTTGAGCGCTTCGACGATCTGCGAAATCGGTTCGCTGATCGCCTCGCGGATCTCCTCGCTGGTGAGTTTGAGTTTCTTGGGGATCCCGGCAACCAGGTCACGGCCCTTGACTTCCATCTCGAGCGGCTTGTCCATCTTGATCGCACAACCGATCTTGATCTTGATGTGTTCCGCCGTCTGCTCGCCGATGAGCAGGTTGTACGTACGCTTGACGTAGTTGACGATCGCTTCGTCCAGCTCGTCACCGCCGACGCGGATCGAACTGTTTGCCACAATTCCGTCGAGGGCGATCACGGCGATCTCGGTGGTGCCGCCGCCGATGTCGATGTTCATGTTTCCGGAAGGCTTGTCCACTGGCAGGCCCACTCCGATCGCAGCGGC
>CBDVDJ010000547.1:0-2821 GCA_965372695.1 uncultured bacterium | reverse complement strand
CCGTCGAATCGGCCGAATCTTTGTCGCGTATTTCGCTGGCGTGTGTCCACCGCGAATACCCCAACAAACCGGGTCACGTTCTCAACGATTCGAGCGAGGTCCAGAATCCCGCCGAGTTGCACCCCGCGTTCTACGGCTGTTTCGACTGGCACTCGGCCGTGCACGGACACTGGACGCTCGTGCGCCTCCTGAAATTGTTTCCCGACATTCCCAACGGCGTCGAGATCCGAGCCGCGCTCGACCAGAATCTTTCGGAGGAAAACATCCGGGGTGAAGTCGCCTACTTCCGGCAATCCAACCGCAAGTCGTTCGAGCGGACCTACGGATGGGCCTGGCTCCTGAAACTCGCCGAAGAGTTGCACGGTTGGGAGGATCCCGACGGTATCCGCTGGTCGCGGAACCTCGAGCCCCTCACCGCCGAGCTCTCGGCGCGCTACATCGACTTTCTCCCCCGGCAGACTTATCCGATCCGCCGTGGCGTACACGCGAATACGGCATTCGGCATCGCGTTCGCGCTCGACTACGCGCGTGCCACAGGAAACGTCGAACTGGCCGACCTCCTCATGGAGCGAAGTCTCGACTACTTCGGCGGCGACACCGACTACCCCGCCGGATGGGAGCCGTCCGGTGACGACTTCTTCTCGCCGGCGTTGATGGAAGCCGACCTCATGCGGCGCGTGCTGTCATCGATCGAATTCCGCGAGTGGTTCAAGGCGTTCCTTCCCGACATTCTACGCGGAGGGCCGGAAAGCCTCGTGAACCCGGCCATCGTCGCCGACCGCAGCGACCCGAAGATCGGACACCTCGACGGTTTGAACCTGAGCCGGGCATGGTGCATGGCGAGCATCGCCCCGGTGCTGCCGGCGGGCAGCCGATCGCGACGCACCCTGGAAGACGCCGCGCAGATCCACGCCGCCGACGCGCTGGCCGAGATCAACAGCGGGCATTACGAAGGCGAGCACTGGCTGGCGTCGTTTGCCGTGTACACGTTGTCGGTGTTCGAAGAGCCGGGCGATTAGAGTCGATCGTTCGTGTAGCACGGAACAAAAAATCAGCCTGAGCATTTAACTGGCTCAGGCTGATTTCTATTGTGTGATCTTGATTTTGATCTCGAGTCAACAGCCTCGAAGTGCAAGAATATTTACCGCCATTATGGCGGTAAATAATTTGCCAGTGACGAAATCTCGACACCACGAGAGACGATCGTTCATAGAAGGCCCGCATCCACGAGGAAGGCCCGCATGCGCAAGATCCGGTGCACGATCGGCGACTGATTGATGCCGGGTGTTCAAGCATCCGTCCAGGACAATGGATCCTGGCGGAAGTAGGTTTTGAACTCTTCGTAGAGGCGGGGAAACTCGTCGCGGAGTTCGCGGGGAGTCAGGAAAAAATGCTCGGCGGCGACGGCGAAAAACTCGTCGGGCCCTTCGCCCCCGTATTCGTCGATGATCGTGTCACGCCCGGTGTCGAGCTTGTGTTCGAACTCGTCGAACGCGTCGTTCATTGCAGACTCCCACGACTCGTACTGTTCCCGCTTGTCGAGGCGCGGCACTCCGTCGGGCGCGCCGTTCTCGAGGTCGAGCTGGTGGGCGAACTCGTGGATCACGGAGTTGTAGCCTTTTTCAGCCTCGGATGCCCCCATCAACGCATCCTCCCACGACAGCACCACGGGCCCGTAGTCCCACGACTCCCCGGCGCGGTCCTCCTCGTACTCGCTCACGACTCCGTATTCGTCGGCTTCGGCCACGTCGGCATAAAACAGCGTTGGGTATACGAATATCGACGTCATCGCGGGGAAGTAGTCGGTGTCGCGATGCAGCAGCAACAGACACGCCTGCGCGGCGACCGTCACCCGGATCTCTTCGGTGATTTCGAGGTCGTTGCACCCTTCAAAACGCTTTTCGGCCAGGAACACGTGGATGTGCCCCTGCAACTCGCGCCGGTCCGCCCCGGTCAGTCGAAGGTAGAGGGGGAAGTTCTCGCGCAGTATCCCGTCCCAGTCGGCGGGGAACGGCTGATTGCGGAGACGGTCGCGTTTCTTGTTCCGGAAGATCTTCACTGTGCCCTGCCTGGAGGATTCGTCGCGACTGTGGGGATCGGGGAGCTGGAAATCACTATACCGAGACTACCCCGAGACGACGGCCGTTGCAACGAAAAGTTGGGATTGCCCCGGCGGGGCGCCTGGTCTAAGCTCAACGGAGACCAGCGGTTTCACAGAAGGGGTACCATATGAAAACGTTCGCCGCCATTCTCCTCGCCCTTGTATTCGCCCTGCCGGCCGGCCGTGCGGCCGGCCTTCCCGCGGCGCCGGATTCGAGCCCGTGCGAGAGCGCGCTCGACGGCTGGCAGATCATTCCCGATACCTCGGCGACCATTCCCAACTTTGTTTTCGAGTCCCGGCTCGACGTCAAACGCGTGATCGCGTGCGACGATGGCGTCTACTTTTTCTTCGCGACGCGCGAGTGGGGGCGTTATGTCGATTTCTGCCTCGTCTATCCTGAGCCCACCCAGGAACAGTTCGCAAAATATGTCGGCACCGACGAACGCGATGGTGCCGCCCACCCCGACCGCCGCCGCATCCTTGGCCGAGCGATGGGGCCGGACCTCATGGTCCTTCCATTGCACGACCATGAAACGTCCCTGGTCGCGCGCCGACACCTCGAGCAGCCCGCCCGTACGGCGCAACGAACCCGCTCGGCGGCTGACGAAACGCGCCTCGGCCGGGAGTTGGATGTCGTTCGGCACGAGATCGTTCGCCCCGTGCCACGGGCCACGCCCGATGGTGAAGGTCGGCTGCGCGCCGCGCAGCGTGAACTCGCAC
>CBDVDJ010000546.1:0-2821 GCA_965372695.1 uncultured bacterium | reverse complement strand
CGACTCGGCGCGCTGTTCCGCCCACGCCACCATTCCGTTTCCGCCCAGCCACAGAAGAACGCCCGACCCGCACAACACGGCGAGTTCCCAGCGCTCCGCCTTGATCCGCTTCCGCGCGAGGATCGACCAGGAGAACAGGATGATCGCGGCGGCGAACACGCGCATCGCCGCCATCGTGAACGGGGGGAACCCCCCGCCCTCGCGCACGCAGACACGAATGGCGAGGTACGTGCTGCCCCAGACGATGTACACCACGACCAGATGGAATATGCCACGAAGACTCAGTTGGATTGTGATTCTCTCTGCGAATGAGGTTTACTGCGAATACGCGAAACCGATCGGGGTGGTTACAAAGCTCAACCCCAGGATGACATCCGATTGCCGCACACCGACGTAGACACCGGGAGAAATGCCGCGCCAGCTCGCCATGCCGGGGTACAGGTTGAGGCGGAAGCGCTGCGTCCACGACTCGGAAAAGTGGACCGAAGCGAGGAGCGACCCGTTCTCGTGGAGAAAGAACCCCGCGTCCCAGTTGAGCCTCGCGTAAAACGCGCTCATTCCCGTACCGCGATTCTCTTCGTGCAGCTCGGATACGAGGGCGCCAACTCCCACCGACACATCGAGACCGGAGTCGCGCCGTAACGTCAAACCAAAGAGGTCGCTCATCCCCCAGTACGAGAATATACCGACTTTGTGCTTCTCGCTGAAGAAAAAGTGGAGCCCGTAATTCTGGCCGGCGTTCTCGAACACGTTGGGGACGGGGTTGTACATCGGCTGCCCCGACCAGATCGACATGTTGAGCGTGTGGGAGAAGAACCGCGCCACGCTGTCGAAGCTGAACAGGATCGCGCCGGCGGGGTCGAAGATGAGCATGTCGGCTACTGGGTCGACGGTCCGGGTGAACTGCGAGCGGTGGTGTTCGACGGCCTCCACTGCGAACGAATGCGCCACCGTCGTGGCCCACGCCCACATCTGCGGGTGACCGAAACCGTGCGCGCCGTACCATTCGGCGAATGCCCGGTGCCGGGCGCCGCCGCCGATCAGGTGGAGGTGATAGTTGGGTACGTACTGCAGCCCGCTCCAGCGGAACTCCGCGGGAAAGACCTCGTTGGTCAAAAATTCCTTGCGGCCGTACGCGTCGATCGTCGCACCGGGGTTGGTGATGCTGCGCCACGTCACCTCGAGCCCGTGCCGGAGGTCCATATCGTCGAGCGACGCCCAGTTGCTCGAGATCTGCTGGACGCCGAACATGCCGTTGATCAGCTCGCTCACCGGATTGAACGTGGCGTCGGAGCCATACGGCAGGCTCTTGTAGAAGTAGACGGGTTTCTCGACACCCACCGCATCCTGCGCGCGCACGGGAGCCGGCGCCAACGCCGACAAGGCGCAGAAGACCGTCACCCCGAGCAGGGCTGCGGCAAAGCGTTGATATGCAGGTTGGCGGTGTTTCATCAGTTCCAGCGATCGGCGCCACGTAACGTCACGGATATCTTCAAGTTAAGCAGAGCCGAACTCCCCGGGCAAGTCAAGAATACCGTCACGCAAGATTGATACCGGGTGTTGCCGCCGGCGCCGGATGATGATAACCTGATCGGCGGGAAGTGGCGCGATAAATCACGCAACTCATTATAACAAGGAAGGTTAGCAGTGGACGCACTCCGCGAGCTCTACGATACCGCCGTCGCCAACCCCTTCGTGAGGGCCGGGGCGGTCGTCCTCTGTTCGCTCGTCGTCATGGTGGTCATCGATTTCGTCGTGACCCGGTTCTGCCGCGTCCTGGCGCGTCGAACCACGACGACGATGGACGACTCGTTTATCGAGATCAGCCACCGCCCCGTCCGAACCACCGTCATGCTGATCGGTCTCGGCCTGGCGCTCAGACAGATCGAGTTGCCGCCACGCTTCGAGCAGGTCATCCTTGCCGTACTCCAGACGATCGGCATCCTCGTGTGGACCGGGTTCGCCATGCGCTTCGTGACCCTGCTCCTCGCACACCTCAGTAACATGGACCATGTCAACATCGTCGAAACGCGTACGCGGCCGCTGTTCGACAACATGGCCAAGCTCGTCTTCATCGCCGCGGCGATCTACTTCATCCTCGTCTCGTGGAACATCAACGTGTCCGCCTGGCTCGCCTCGGCCGGAATCATCGGCATCGCCATCGGCTTCGCTGCCAAAGACACCCTGGCCAACCTCTTCTCCGGTATCTTCATCCTCGCCGACGCCCCCTACAAGATCGGCGATTACATCAACCTCGACTCCGGCGACAGGGGAAAAGTCACGCACGTGGGCCTGAGGAGCACACGGCTGCTCACACGCGACGACGTCGAGATCACCGTACCCAATTCGGTAATCGCCAACGCCAAGATCATCAACGAAACCGGGGGAAGGCACGAGAAGGAACGGGTGCGGGTCAAGGTGGGGGTCGCTTACGGAACCGACATCGACCGGCTCCGCGAAGTCCTGCTCGACATCGGCAGATCGCACCCCCAGACATGCGACGACCCCGAACCGCGCGTTCGTTTCCGGCAGTTCGGGGATTGGTCACTCGAATTCGAATTGCTGTGCTGGATCAAGGAACCGGTGCTCCGGGGGCGCGTACTCGACGCGCTCAACACCGAGGTCTACAAGGCCCTCGCCCGGGAAGGGATCGAGATTCCCTATCCCAAGCGGGACGTCTATATCAAGCAGATGCCGGGAACAAATTAAGGACCGAAGAACATCAGGCCTTCGCTGTCGAGGAACTCGTTCGCTTCCTCGGTATTGAGGCGCTCGATCTGGTTCCACTCCGCCTGCAGAATCGCGTAGTGACTCTCCTCCA
>CBDVDJ010000545.1:0-2834 GCA_965372695.1 uncultured bacterium | reverse complement strand
CCCTTCCCTACCGATACCGTCGCGATCACCGTGTTGTGCGTAGCGCTCGTCGAATCGCCGTCTACAACGCTGAGACTGTTCGCCGTGCTGTTGGCAACGTAGACGCGACTGCCGTCGGGCGCGATGGCCACGTCGACGGGGTTGGCCCCGACGAGTAGCGTGCCGGACACCTTGTGGAAGTCCGGCGTGTCGGGCACAGTCCCGATGATCGACATACTCGCCGAGCCAAAGTTGACCACGTACGCAAACGTTCCCTCGGGATGTATCACAATCGCCACGGGCTGGTCACCGACGGACACGGCAGGATACGTGACCAGGGGGTCGACGCCGATCGGGATGACCGTGTCCGACTCGGGACTCGCCGTGTAGGCGATCGACCCGTCCGGCGACACGGTCACCGTCCTGGTCCCCGGTCCGGACGACACCGACGCGATCACGTCGTCCACCGTCGTCGTCGTCGGAATGAGGACGTTGAACGGCTTCGCGTTCGTCGTATCACTGCCCACGACGACCCGGACCTCGCCCGAAGTCGCCGTCGGCGGCACCGTGACCTGGAGCGCGTTCACTCCACCGGCCGTCGGCGTGGCTGCGACACTGTTGAACAGCACGGTATTGTTGCCCGGCACCGGGTCAAACCCGTTACCCGACAACGTCACCGTGATGAGCGACGTTCCACTCGGCGGCGATATCGACGCCAGGGACGGCGCCGGCGGAGCGCCGGTCGTGAAGGTCCGGCTGCCGGGGTTCTGCAGCGCACCGGCATCCGTGTCGAGAATACCGGCGGTAAAATCGACCACGTAGCCGGTGCTGTAGTCCAGCGTGCTGACAGGTGTCAGCGAGACTTTGCCGCCGCCGTTGGTGAAACCGTAGACAACGGGTATCGGCGTGGGGTCGCCGGACTCGTGGAGAAAGAGCGTCGCGTCGGAAATCGTCGAGACAACGACGGGACGCGTGAATGTCAGCAGGATCGCCGTGGTTACGCTCACGTTCGCCGAATTGTCCACCGGCAGAATCTGCGCCATCTGCAGCGGCAGAGTCGACGGATCCGTCACCGCGCCCACGATGAACGTCCTCGGCGAACCGGAAAGCCCGTTGGCCCTGGCCTCGACGGTCACCGTCCCTGGCGAGGGGCCCAGCTTGAAATACACTTCCGCATAGCCATCGGTATCGGTGGCCACAACGATCGTCGACAGGTCGAATTCGTCGGTCGGGAAAGCGCCGCCGCCGCTCGTTACCACAAATGTGACGGGCACACCGGAGGCGGCGTTGCTGTTGTTGTCGGTCGCGCGTACGACGAACGGCGCGGGCAGCGTCGTACCCACCACACCGTTCTGATACGTCCCCGACACTTCGACCAATACCTGGGCACCGGAAAAATCAAAGATAAGGAGACTGTCGCTGTACGTACTCGACGCATAGAAGCGCGACGCATCCGGCGTCCACGCCGTACCGAAATACGCCTGGTTCTCCGGTCCACTCCAGTTGCCCAGTTCCTCGAACGGGCCTTCGATCAGGTCGTAGTACCTGAACGCGTCCTGCGTGAAGTTGTGGATCATCCGGTCGCCGCGCGGCGAAATGCGGATCTGCTCGGTGGTCAGGCTCGAGATCGCCGGCCAGCTGGTGAACGCATTGAGAGGTAAGAAATTATCCACAATGTCCGTTCGGAACTGCAGCATGATGCGGTCCGGCGTAATCGTATCCACCGCCCACACCAGCACCGAGTCGCCATCGGGGTAAAACCCGGCCGACACCGGAATCGGTACCGGCGCGCCGCCGAAGGGCAGGTTACTCGTCAGCTGCAAGTAGGAAGCATGGAACGGGTCGAGCACCAGGGACCAGATCCCGGGGACGCCCGATTCCATGACCACTGCCTTGAGGCCGTCGGGCGCGATCTCGAATCCCGTCACATTGGTCATCGCCACGATGTCGGTAACCTCAAGGAATGTCGGAGACCCTTCGACCAGATCGAAAACGTGGAAACTGGTCGTTCCCTGGTCATAGACGATCCCGAGCTCACCGTTCGGGCTGATCCGGACCATCCCGGGGCCGCTCCAGGGAATACTGTCAGACGCCACGAAACCCAGGAGCTTGCCGAACGTCCTCGAATTCTGGTTGATGTCGAGTACCGGCACCTGGTCATCCTCACCGGTGACCATGAATGCCATCTTGCCGTCGGGCGAAATCGCGATGTCCTCGACACAACAGTTGAGGGGACGGACGATGTTGATGAACTGATTGAAGGAGGAACTCGCAGGGTCTATGTCGAGCATGTAGATCTCGCCATTGTTCCCGCCCAACAGCGCAAGGTCACCAAGGGGCGACACCGCCATCGCATCCGTAAGACCCGTCCCGCTGTTGGGCGCCGTCCTGGCCGCCAGACGGAAATTCGCGCTGATCGGCGTCGGCCCGAGAATCTGGTAGAAAATCGAGTTCGAATACGACGTGAAAGGCGGTACTTCGTCGTATGTCTCGACGCGGACGGGGCCACTCGTCGCACCGGGTGGGACGCGCACGATGATCGAAGTACCCGTGACGAGCTCGGGCTGGACGACGGTGCCGTTGAAGTCGACGCCGGAGCCGCCGTCTACAAAACCGCCCCCGTTGATGACCAGCACGTGGCCGGGATTGCCGGCCCGCGTTGACAAGCTCTTGATGAACGGTCCCAGGCCAATCGCGGTTGCGATCAGCTGCTGGTCGGACTGCACCACCGAGTACGCATAGAAGCCGTCCGGCGACGCCACGATGTCCACCGGATTCAACGGCTGATCGATGTTGGCGGCGATGCTGCGAAACGTCGGGTTTTCCTCGTTGAGGTCGATAACGTCGATGTGATT
>CBDVDJ010000544.1:0-2834 GCA_965372695.1 uncultured bacterium | reverse complement strand
AGTCACGAGACACGGTGGCCGTGCTCGACGCCGATCAGGCGGGTGCGACGGCACAGAGTGTCCTGGGCTTTGGCGGCAAGGTTCCCGTGGTGGCGACGGTCGGGGAGGGGGTGGCGCTGGGGGCGGAGCTGGCGATTGTCGGGACGGCGCCGGCGGGTGGTGGTCTCGAGGGAAACGTCCGGGAAGAGGTGCTGGAGTGTCTCCGGGCCGGGGTGGATGTGGTGAGCGGGCTGCACGTGTTCCTCAATGACGACATCGAGTGCCGTGTCGCCAGGGCGGCGACGGGAGCGAGGGTCTGGGACGTGCGCCGTGTCGAGGGTCCGTTCCCGGTGTCGAAGGGCGACGGTTGCACGACGGGGGCCAGAGCGGTGATGGTGGCGGGGACGGACTGCAATGTGGGCAAGATGACGGTTTCGGCCGAGTTGAGCCGGGCGGCGTCCGAAGCCGGCGTGGCCGCTTCGTGGGCGGCGACGGGGCAGACGGGCATAATTCTCCGCG
The DNA here is from genome assembly GCA_965372695.1 of uncultured bacterium. Lineage (GTDB taxonomy): Bacteria > Krumholzibacteriota > Krumholzibacteriia > WVZY01 > JAKEHA01 > CBDUWU01. The sequence goes on along the minus strand of CBDVDJ010000544.1, from coordinate 2,336 downwards.
AGCGGGGTATCTGTATCGACCGCGTCGTGTCCGACTTTGTCGGCGGTGCGGTCGAGGAACTGATGAATGTTGAAGCCGCCGGGAAGGACCTGGTATTTGTAGAGGGCCAGGGGGCGGTGCTCCACCCGGGTTATGGCGGGGTGGCACTGGGGCTTCTGTACGGCGTGATGCCCGACTGCATTGTTCTGTGCCACGTGGCCGGGCGCGACAAACTCAAGCGGCTCGAGACACCGATCCTCCCGCTGTCGGAACAGATCGCCCTCTACGAGCGCCTGATGGCGCCTTTCAAGCCGTCCAGGGTGGTCGCGGTGGTACTGAACACACACGGACTCGGCGAGGCGCAGGCGCTCGCCGAAATCGAGCGGGCGCGGGAAGAAGCCGGGGTGGTGGTGGACGATGTGGTAAGGTTCGGGTGCGGCCCCGTCCTGGAAGCAGTCCTCGCCCACACGGCGCTTCGCTGATCCGGAGGAGAATCCCATGAAGCTGACACTCGAATCCCTGCGGCTCCAATCGGTTCACCCCTTTCAGATCGCGCGCAACACGCGCGCCGAGTTCGAACTCTTCGTGTTTTCGCTCGAATACGAGGGGGTTACCGGGCTGGGTGAGGCGGCGCCCCAGAAGTACTACGGCGAGACGCCCGACACCCTCGCCGCTGCCGTCGAGTCGATCGAAGGAATGCTCGAGGGCGACCCGGACGCGCTGCTCGAGAGCCTCAACGAAGAAGGCGGCGACCTGAGCGAGGCGCTCGACGGGCACGCATCGGTGCGCGCCGCGATCGACATGGCGCTCTGGGATATCCGGGGCAAACTCGAGGGTAAACCGTGCTACGAACTCTTTGGCGCGGATCGATCTGATACGCCGCTTACGTCGTTCACCATTGGATGGGACAAACCCGAGGTGATCGACAGCAAGGTCGACGCGGCGGCGCCTTACAAGATCCTCAAGGTCAAGGTCGGGCTGCCCGGCGACATGGAGATTCTGGACCGGATCCTTGCGCGCAGCGGAAAGAAGGTGCGCGTCGACGCCAACGAGGGCTGGGATATCGAAATGGCGATCGACAAGACGCGCGAGCTATACGAGCGGAACATCGAATTCTGCGAGCAGCCGATCTCACACGAGGACGAAGAAAGTCTGCGCGAGCTCAAGCGCGTCAGCCCGCTCGAGATCATCCTCGATGAAAGTATCGTCGAGCCGGGCGACGTCGCGCTCAAGGCCGACCAGGGGCACGGGATCAACATCAAGCTGATGAAGTGCGGGGGGATCTCACCCGCGCTCGATCTGATAGCGGAGGCGCGGCGTTACAGTCTCAAGGTGATGCTGGGCTGCATGCTGGAAACGTCGGTCGGTATCACGGCGGCGGCGCACCTGAGCCCGCTCGTCGACTACGCCGACCTCGACGGTAATCTGCTGCTGGCCGGTGACCCGTTCGACGGTGTCAAGGTCGTCGACGGCAAACTCGTGCTGCCCGACGGCCCGGGCTTCGGTGTCACGCGCAAATAGTCCCCCCAGGGTTTGTTATTCGAAGATTACCACGGCCATCGCGTGGTCGCGTGAATGGGTGATGGTGCAGTGGATCTGTGAGGCGCCGAGGGAGTCGAAGATCTCGCGGCAGCGGCCGTGGAGGACCACTTCGGGGGCGCCGGCCGGCCGGCGCAGGACCTCGATGTCGCGCCAGCGTACACCATCCGACCAGCCCGTGCCGAGCGCCTTCATAACGGCTTCCTTGGCGGCAAAACGGCCGGCGATCCGGGGGATGGGGTCGGCCCAGCGGGAAAAATATTCGCGTTCCGCGTCGGTGAAAAGCTTGTGCAGGAAACGTTCGCCGTTCTCGAAGTGGACGCGAGAGATGCGGTCGATTTCGATCAGGTCGGTGCCGATACTTGTGATCATGGTTCGTCCACTATACACGATGCCGGGGACATATGTCTTGCCAACTTCGGCGCAGCGGGGGTACGGTCAGTTGTCATGAACGATCCAGAGTCCGCCCGGCACTTCCGGCGCAACTTCCTCTTCGGTATCCTCAACGGCACGCTCGTTAATTTCGGTCTCGCCTTTGTCGATCCGTTCACCGTTATCCCCGTGTTCATCACCCGCGCGGGCGGGTCGAGCGTCCTGGTCGGTCTGGCGGCGGCGGTTTACGGCGCCGGCTGGTTTCTGCCCCAGGTGTTTGTCGCCCGCTATGCCGAGACGCGCTGGCGCGTTCTCAATATATACCGCTTCACGTCGGTGCTGCGCGTGATGGCGTGGGCCTGCGTCGTTCTCGTCGTATTCTCCGTCGACCCCGAGCGCCAGGTGTTGTTCGTCTGGCTCGTTGTCTTGTTCATGTTCGCCGGGAC
>CBDVDJ010000543.1:0-2839 GCA_965372695.1 uncultured bacterium | reverse complement strand
CAGCCGGCGGGTGGCTGCCGTTTCGCCCCCCGCGCCGGGCGCGCCCGCCGCGCCGGGCGCTGCCGACCGGTGCCACGCGAGCACCGTCGCCGAGGGGACCATCTGGATTTCGTGCGAGTGAATCAACTGTCGATAGCTGCCGTCGCTGCCGGGCAGCGACAGCGCACCAAATGGCACACCGCCATAGAACTTGGACGGAGAAATCAAGAGTACCGAAGCCGACTCCACGAGGTCAGCCACCGCGCCGAAAATCGCGTCGCCCATCGACCGGTTGTAGCGGTCGATATCCTCCGGCTCGAGGACCCCCGCGGTTTGCGACGGGCGTTGTCCCAGAAACTGCCGGTAGAGCACGACCTTCTCCACCATATCGGTCAGCCGGCCCGGAATCGCCACCAGGCGGCAGGAGTCACGTGTGACGGCGAAGAGATATCCGACCTGCTCGCCCGTACTGAAGTCGAGAAACAGCTCGCTGTCTTTGAGAACTTCCCGCTGGACTGTACGAAGATCGACGTGCCGCAGCGCGGCAAACTGCGACGACGGCTCATCCATCCGCCGCGGTTCGGTGATCCGGTCGATCAGCGTTCGCAACTTGAACTGCTGAACCACGTCGAACAACTCACTTTCCATTTCAAATCGTGACTTGCCCGGTTGCTCGAGTACGACGGGGGCTACGTCAAGGAACACCCCTACCCCGCCCTGTGCTTCACGCCAGTCGTACCCGCCATCGATCGAGTGCAAGTCGGCGTGCCGGCGAACGCCTTCGCGAAACCATTCCAACGCCCGATCATGATCGCCAAGCGCCCGATAACACTCGCTCAACCGAAGGGCGGTAGATTGTACTTTTGTATATTGTTCGTTCGACTGCCCCGGGCTCTCGGCCTCGAGCGCTTCGGCCAATGCCTCGCGCGGGCGACCGACGGCCGACAGGCACCAGGACCGGACCCAGGCAATCCCGAGCTCGAATTCCGGCGAAGGAGACGATTGCGCCCCGGTTTCCAGGATCTCCAGCGCCGTTTGCGCACTGTCGAGATAGGCGAGAGACCGCGCCAGGCCGTACACGGCGGCGTCACGGGATTTCTTGTCGAGGGCGCCTGACAGATTCAACACCCGCCGGTACCACCGGGCCGACGCATTGAGGCGCCGCTGCAGAAATCGGACTTCCCCCATCCGCGACATCAACGACGGGACGAACTGGCCGATACCCGACTCTTTGCACTCAACGATCGCGCGTTTGTATACCTCGGCCGCTTCATCGAACCGGCCGAGGTACTGATTGGCCAACGCGATGTTCGTGGCCGGCGTGATTGTTCCGCGCAGGTTACCCGACTCTCTGGCCATCTCGAGTGCCCGCTCGTAGTACCGGACGGCCAGTTCCATGTCACCGTTGTCGAACTCGATCGTCCCGAGGTTATTGACGGCGTGCCCTTCGTTGACACGGTCGCCCACGGCGCGCGCCGTTTCCAGCACGCGCAGGTAACACTCGCGCGCCTTGTCGATGTCGCGTGTCGTGTTATAAACCCGACCCAACCCGACGAGGGGTGTCAGCGCCTCGCGCTGCAGGTCGAGGCCGAAGAAAAGGTCAACGGCCTGGGTATATTCCCAACGCGCGGTTTCGTTTTCGCCGCGGAGCAGGGCGATGTAACCGAGCATCGTGCGCGCCCACGCTTCACTCGCCTCGTCGCCGGAGAGTTGTGCCAGCTCGAGCCGAAGGATATTGAGTTCGACACTCTCGTCGAACCGCCCCTGGTACGAAAAAACGAGGCTCTTGTAGCCGAGCGCCGACATCCAGTTGAGGGTGTCGCGTACGGTGCGCGATACGGTTATCGAACGGTCGAGGTTTGCGATCCCGGAGGGACGGCCCATCATGACTTCGCCACGGCCGAGCGCGGTGAGGAACCGGCCGATCAAGACCGAGTCACCGCGGGCCTCCGCTTCGACAAGGTGCTTCGAAGCGCTGTCGACGAGCGCCGGGAAGTTTCCGGCATTGAACAGGGAGTCGAGTCGAAATTCGATGGGCGTGGGCGGAACAGACTGCGACCGGGCGACGCGCCCGGTCCAGGTCGCCATTACAACGAACACCCCGAACGCTGCCACGAAGATGCCTGAACGACAACGGGCTGCAACCATGATATGTATTATATCAGATTATTTCATCTGCTTCATGCAAAACCGTTGACTACAAATAAGCAGCCGGATTTCTGGACTCAACCGTCCTGTTTCCGGCGCATCAGAAGCAACGTCACGTCGTCTGAGTTGGGCTCGCCGCCGAGGTAGTTGTCGACGGCGGACACGATCTTGCCGCGTGTTTCCTCAAGGGGAGCGTCGCGTCCCGCTGCGAGGATCTCGCGGATCACTTCCATCCCGAGGAATTTATCTCCGTCGGTCGTCGCCTCGGGCACCCCGTCGCTGAAAACGGCGAGCAGGTCGCCCGGCTCCAGGCGAGCGTCGCCCGACTCTAACATGACGTCTTCGATCATCGCCATGGGAAGCCCCGTGGGCTCGATCGAGTCGATGGTGCCGTCGGCGCGTACGATCAGCGGCGGTTCGTGCCCGGCGTTGACATAGTGAATGCCGCCGGTTTCCGGATCGAGCTCGGCGAGAAACAAGGTGATGAACTGCTCGGTGGTGAGGCTGCGGAAGAGTTGACGGTGAATCTTCCCCGCGAGATCGCCGAGGTCGCCTTCGAGTTCGGCGAGCATACCGATCAATACGGTCCCCGCTCCCATCGCGAGAGCCGCCGTCATCCCTTTGCCCGACACATCGCCAAGGGCGAACAGGTATTTTCCGTTGACCCGCGGGAGACACTGGTAGAGGTCGCCGCCGACGGCGCGGCACATCA
>CBDVDJ010000542.1:0-2841 GCA_965372695.1 uncultured bacterium | reverse complement strand
GACGACGGCGACGAGGGCCAGGCGGCGATGTACGACATCCGCTGGTCGACCTCGGAAATCACCGGGGACAACTGGGATTCGGCCAACCGGGTCCCCAACGCACCCATCCCGAAGCCGGCCGGTGACGTCGAGCAGTTCCGCGTTTACAACCTTCCTTCCGGCCGGGAAATCTATTTCGCACTGAAGACTTATGACGAGGTGCTCAACGCATCCGGATTGTGTGATGCCGTCGGCACGACGGGTACCGAGTACATGGCGCCGGCGGAGGTCGACGACCTGCGGGCCGTGGCAATCAGCGATTCGGAAATATTCCTCACCTGGACGGCACCCGGTGACGACGGACAACTCGGGCAGGCGTCGGTCTACGATATCCGCTATGCCGGAGTGAGGGCGACAGGCTTCGACTACTCCAGCGCCGAGCAGGTCATTGGTGAGCCCGATCCGGGTAATTCCGGCGAGCCCGATACCTGCATCGTCACGGGACTCGACCCCGACGAGAATTATTATTTTGGCCTCAAGACGGGCGACGAAACGCCAACGTGGTCGGCGGTTTCTAACGACGCGGGCATGCTCGGTTGGAATAACTACATGGTGGCGAATCCCGTCCGCGCGTACATCGGAACCACATCGAAGATCGAGATCTGGTTCCGGACCGTTCCGGACGTCCGTACCAGCATCACGATCCCCTGGAGACAGCACTGTCCGGAACTGAATCCGCCGGTGTACTGCACCCGGATCAGGCGGCACCTTCTTTCGAGCTTGCTCGCACCGGGAGTCCATCGCGTAACATGGGACCTCAAAGACGACGCTGGCGAGTTCCCGGTTTTCTCATGGGGCACCCAGGTCTACGTCAGGCTCCATTACAACGGCGTAATCGTGGATTCGACAATGGTCCAGATGGTTCCCGAATAGCAGAAGCAACACATGACAACCAACCGGAAAACGATAGTCTGGATTGCCGTCGCGGCGCTCGCCGCCGCCGGATGCGGTAGCGACACGCCACAGGAACCGGGAGATTTCCCGGGTCCGGTAACCGTCATCGACACGATACCCCCCTCGGCCGTCACCAGTCTCATCGTCCCGCTCACTACGGCGACCACCATCGCCCTCCAGTGGATTTCCCCCGGTGACGACGGTGACGAGGGACAGGCGGCAAGTTACGACATTCGTTATCACAATGCGGAAATAACGGAACAGAACTGGGATGACGCGACGCGCGTGAGCGATCCTCCCATGCCCAGGCCGGGCAACAAAGTTGAGGTGCACGTGGTCAAAGGTCTGATCGCGGGATCAATCCACTATTTCGCCCTGAAAACCCGCGACGAGGTGCCAAACGAATCGCCCGTATCGAACTGCGACCACGGAACCACACTCGGAGAGGTCGCGCCGCCGTCCCGGGTGACGGATCTGCTGGCCGACGCGGTCAGCGACACCGAATTCCGATTGACGTGGACGGCGCCGGGTGACGACGACGACGAAGGCACAGCGACGGCCTACGACATCCGCTATTCGACGATTCTTATGTCGAAAAGGGGCTTTTCCAACGCTACTCCGGTAGTTGATCCGCCGGCTCCCCGACCCGCCGGTGAGACGGAGACATTTGTCGTCGGGGGATTGCATGCCGGTATTAACCACTACTTCGCGCTCAGGGCAGTCGACGACGCACAGAACTGGTCCAGCGTCTCCAACACCGCGCCCGCCATGGCAATGAGCGACTATCTGATGGTCGATCCCTCGACAGTTCCGAGATCGCAGATCGGCCAGGAGGATGTCCTGCTGATATTCCGCTGCCCGTCGCAGGGGCAGCGGGCGGAAATCACCGCGATCAAGCTGGTCTGGGACTACGACCTTCGCGAATTGGTGCCGGTCGTGTTCCGCCACCTCCTCGACGACACTTTCGATCCGGGTACCCACCGGGCGTACTGGGACTGGCTGGACGACTCGGGCGCCCCATACGGCGGGTACAGCACCATCACGTTCGAACTCCACCTGGACGGGGAGCTGACGTCCACCAGATGGCTCCGCCTGGAGTAGCTTCCACGACCGGCACCACCCCATATCGCCAGAAATCTGCAACCTTTCGTATACCTCGGGCGTCTTATTTTTATACACGCGAAAGGAGCGGAGCATGAGGAGCACTGCAAAAACTGTATTCTTGACCGTCCTGGCGACGCTGGTCGCGCTGGCCGTCCTCCCCCAGACGGGCGCCGTGGCCGACAAATGGACGATCATCGATGACGACGACTGGTGTGACGAGGGGTGGTGGGACCGGTCGGAACACGTGTGCGAGATTCGCGAAACCACCATCAAGGCCGACTGGGAAACCATACGGGTGGATGCAGGTGTCAACGGCGGCATCACCGTCGAGGGCTGGAACAAGAACGAGATCCGTATTCGCGCCAGGATCAAGGCGTGGGACCGGGACGAGGATGACGCCCGCGAAATCATGGACGAGATCGAGATCAAAACGAGCAACGAAACCATCACCGCCAGGGGACCGAAGCTGAGGGGCAGCAAGCGCGGGTGGGCGGTGAGCTACGAAGTGATGGTTCCCAGAAAATCGAATCTCGACCTCGAAACGCTCAACGGCGGAATCGGCATCGAGGATGTCGAAGGCGAGATCGAAGCAGAAGCGGTCAACGGCGGGCTCAGGCTCTCGCAACTCGCCGGCGACGTGGACGTACACACGACCAACGGCGGTGTGTCGGTCGAGTTGCACGGCAAGAGATGGCAGGGCCGGGGACTCGAAGCCACGACGACCAACGGCGGCGTGAAAATGTGGATTCCTGAAGACTACAACGCCGATCTCGAAACCGGGACGGTCAACGGCAGCGTCGACTT
>CBDVDJ010000541.1:0-2847 GCA_965372695.1 uncultured bacterium | reverse complement strand
GGCTGAAGAGGCCGCCGATCCGGTAGACCTCGGGTTCGAGACCGCCGTCGCGGCGGGCGAAGCGGACGTTGATCTTCGATTGCAGCTCCGGATCCAGCAGGTCGAGGTCGGCCGACGTGACGCCCGGATCCCAGTAGTTCACCGCGCTTCGGGCGACGATGTCTTCGCCTTCCGACTGGTTCGTCTGGATCGGCTCGACCGTCGCGTCGAATATCGAAGGATCCAGGCGGGCGAGCAGGTCTTCGGTCGACTCGCCGTCGCCGGCGAGGACGGCGCCGTTGGCCTCGGCGTGCTCCGCCGCCCGGCTGAGTCCCTCTCGAGTCAGCGTGGCGGGGACGAATTTGGTGTGGGTATAGTGGTCGTACTGTCCGTGGTGAATCCAGACGAATTTCAGGTAGTCGTGGACGGCGTCGCGGAGCGCCGGCTCCATGCCGTCCGAGTTGAGGAATATCGCCTCGAGCAATTGCTTGATCTCGTACGCGTGGCGGTGGCTTTGCTGGAACGCGATCGCGTTGCCCGCGATCGCCGCACGGCAGAGGTAGTAGGCGAACCGCTTCTGATCGGGCGTGAGGTCGTCGAAACCGTCGGCCTCGACGCCGAGCACCATGACCTCGACGCCTCCGGGCCCCAGGCGCTCGAGCTCGCCCACGAGCCGGCCGCGGTGGCTGTTTATCAGTTTGTCCGAATCCATCTGGTACGTCGATTCTACACAAACCGGCCGGATTTTGCTAGAATCTGTCAACGGCCGATTATCCAAGTTGTTGGAAAATCAATAAATGGAGCAAAACGCGTGCCTGTCAGAAAGCCCGAATCCGCCGAAGTAGACGCGCTCCGGCGCGAAATAGACGAGCACAATTACCGATACTACGCCCTGGCACAGCCCGTGGTGTCCGACGCCGGGTACGACCGTCTCATGCGGCGCTTGATGGAGATCGAGGACGCCTTTCCCGAGTACCGCACCCCGGACTCGCCCACACAGAGGGTGGGGGCGGCGCCCCAGGCTGGATTCGAAGTCGTGATCCGCGCGCGGCCCATGCTCTCTCTGGAAAACGCCATGGACGAGGACGAGTTGCGGGCGTGGTGCGAGCGCCACGTGCGGGTGGTCGGCGACGCCGGCGGGCGGGACTACGTGTGCGAGCCCAAGATGGACGGCGTGGCCGTCGAGCTCGTCTACGAGCACGGGCGGCTGGTACGCGGTCTCACCCGCGGCGACGGGACCCGCGGCGAGGACATCACCGCCAATGTCCGGACCATCCGCGCGATCCCGTTGCGGCTGGCCGGGGACGGGCAGCCGGCCGAGTTGAGTGTGCGGGGTGAAGTATTCATGGAGCTGGCCGATTTTGCCGAACTCAACCGCCGCCAGGAGGCCGCCGGCGAACGGATCTACATCAACCCCCGCAATACCACCGCCGGTTCCCTCAAACAGCTCGACCCCGGGGTGACGGCGCGGCGTCCCCTGCGGTTTTACGCCTACGGCATCGGCAACGCCGGCGATCCGGCGCTCTCGTCGCTCTCGTCGCAGTGGGACGTCCTCGAACAACTCCGCGAGTGGCGTGTGCCCGTCAACGGACTTTCGGTACGGTGCGAGACGATGGACGAAGTGGTGGCCTATCTCGAGAACATCCAGGCGCAGCGGGAGTCTCTGCCCTACGAAATCGACGGCGTCGTGGTCAAGGCGAACGAGTTCTCGGTGCAGGTGGAGGCGGGAGAGCGGGCGCGCTCGCCGCGCTGGGCGGTGGCGTGGAAGTTCCCGCCGCAGGAGGAACGGACCCGCGTCCTCGGCATCGAAGTCCAGGTCGGCCGGACCGGCGCGCTCACGCCGGTCGCGCGCCTCGAACCGGTCGTGGTCGGCGGAGTGACCGTGTCCAACGCCACCCTCCACAACCAGGACGAGATCGACCGCAAGGACGTGCGCGTCGGCGACTACGTATTCGTGCGGCGCGCCGGCGACGTGATCCCCGAGGTGGTCGCTCCGATCAAGGAGCTGCGCAAGGGACGCCCCCGCAAGTTCCGGATGCCGGGCGAGTGCCCGGCGTGCGGCACGCCCGTCGTCCGGCCCGAGGGAGAGGTGGTGACGCGGTGCCCCAACGCGTCGTGCGACGCGCAGGTCAAGGAACGGATCCGCCACTTTGCGTCGCGAAACGCGATGGACATCGAAGGGCTCGGCGACAAACTCGTCGTGCAGCTCGTCGACGCGGGCGTAATCCAGACGCCGGCCGACATCTTCGCCATCACCCTTGAGAAGTTATTGCCGCTGGAGCGGATGGCCGAAAAGTCAGCCGAGAACCTCGTCGCCGCCATCGCGAAGTCGCGCGACACGACGGCGCCGAGATTTCTCTTCGCGCTCGGCATCCGCAACGTCGGCGAAACGGTGGCCGGGATTCTCGCCGAACACTATCCAGCCGCCGGCCCCGGAGGGCTCTTCGACGCGTCGGAGGACGAACTGGCCGGCATCCACGGCGTCGGTCCCGTCATCGCCCGCGAGATCAGGGCCTGGGCGGACATCCCCGACAACCGCGCGCTCGTCGACCGTCTCCTCCGCGCCGGAATCACTTTGCCGGCGGCGCCGGAAAAAAAGGGCGACCAGTTCGAGGGAATGTCGTTTGTCTTCACGGGAACGCTCGAGCACATGACGCGGGGAGAGGCGCAGGCCGAGGTCAAGAAACGCGGGGGCAAGGCGTCGTCGTCGGTCTCGAAGAAGACCACTTATGTGGTGGCGGGTGAGAAGGCCGGATCCAAACTCGACAAGGCCACACAGCTCGGCGTCGAGGTCATCACCGAGGATGAATTCATCGATATGATCCAATGAAGAAGCGCCCCGTCACGGACGGGCCGCTTCCTCGATGC
>CBDVDJ010000540.1:0-2859 GCA_965372695.1 uncultured bacterium | reverse complement strand
CGGGTCTTTCCGGGACCCCGTAGTGGCCGTCGCCGACCCGTGACAACGGTAGCCTGGAAGTAAGTCCCTGGATTTGGGTGATTTCCTGACCTGCGTTGGAGTTTTTCTTGCTTTCAGTGAGTAAACCGTATTCCGACGTGGCCAGAAAGGAGACATTCGGTATGGAGTCGAACGCCCATAATAGCCGGAAACCGGCTGGAATCCCGCGTGCAGTAATGGTATTTCTGAGCGCACTGGTTCTGGCAACTCTAGTTGCGGGAAGTGCTTACGCGACTGTAGCGTACAACGGCACCAGGGGGCTCATCCGCACCAGGGCCGGTGACACGATAGGTAAAGGAAATCTGACGTTCCAGCTGGGGACGCAGTTTGGGATGAAGAAAGACCAGCTACTCGAGGGGGGACTATTTTTCCCATCGGTCGATGACAGCGCACTGGTCGATTACATGTTTTTTACCACCCGGATCAATGTCACCTACGGCCTGAACGAGTATTTTGAAGTCGCGGCCAATCTGGATATCCGTAACTGGATCCGGACGGTCAAGGATGATTTTACGGACACCGGCCTGGACACGGAGACCCGTGGCGGGATTGGTGACACCGACGTGCTGGCCAAGGCGAGTATTCCGCTGCCGACCGATCACCTCAAACTCGGCGTGCTCGGACAATTTACATTTCCGACTGGCAACGAGGAGCGCCGGTTTACGATAGGAGAAACCGACATCGTTGCCCTCGGTATGGCGACGATCGATTTTACCGATCTCAGCAGTTTTGTTCCCACACGCCTGCACGTGAACGCCGGTTATCGCTGGGATCGAAACGAGGACCTGGGGTACGGCGTCTTCAACCCGAACTTTCCGGACTCTTCGGGTTTCAACCCGCCGGGGTATCCGCCGACCCCGCAGGGCGAAAGCAATTCCTACAACGACCAGTTTCTCTTCAACGCGGCGGTGGAGTTTCCCGCGCCGCAGGTCACATTTTTTGTCGAATTCGACTGGAAGAAGTTGACCAACATCGATCTGGACCTGTACGAAGCACTCGAACCGGTGGACGTTAAGGGGTTGAGCCAGAGCGTTTATACACTTACACCGGGAATCGAGTTTCTCAGCAAGTCGGGCTCATCGCTGAAGCTCGCCGGTGACATCAACCTCAACTCGGGTGATAACCCGGCGCTGATCAACCCGCCCGACTGGGGATTGTGGCTCATGTTTGCCTATACGGCGAACGTCGTTCCCAGAGACTCGGACGGCGATGGCATCAAGGACGAAGATGACGCTTGTCCGGAGACGCCGGAGGATTTTGACGGGTACGAAGACGACGACGGTTGCCCGGATCTGGACAACGACGGCGACGGCATTCCGGACGAGAACGACAACTGCCCGGATCTGCCGGAGGACGTCGACGGATTCGAAGACGAAGACGGATGCCCCGACCTCGACAACGACCAGGACGGCATTCCCGACAGGGACGACCGCTGCCCGAACGAGCCGGAGGACTTTGACGGGGACGAGGACACCGATGGATGTCCGGACCTGGTCAAGGACAGCGATAACGACGGCATTCCCGACGACGTCGACCGGTGTCCGCTGCAGCCCGAGGACATCGACGGGTTCCAGGACGACGACGGTTGCCCGGATCTGGACAACGACCTCGACGGAATACCCGACGAGGTGGACAACTGTCCGAGTTCGCCGGAAACGTTCAACGGATTCCAGGACGAAGACGGATGTCCCGACGAGAAGCCTCTCGAAGAACGCTTCGTCCTCAGGGGTGTCAATTTCGAGAGCGGCAGCGCTGCACTGACGCCGGATTCCTACGGCATTCTGGACGACGTCGTCCGCTCGCTGCAGGCGTATCCGGAAGTCCGCATCGAAATCCGCGGGCACACGGACAGCCAGGGCCCGGCGAGCTTCAACCTGGAGCTGTCGCAGCGGCGTGCCGACTCTGTGAGGCAGTACCTTATCAACGCGGGGGTTGATTCGACCCGCCTGGTCGCCGTCGGCGTTGGAGAGGAAGAGCCGGTCTCTTCGAACTCGTCGCCAGAAGGCCGCCTGCAGAACCGCCGGATCGAATTCCGCAGACTGACCTGATACGCCGGGCTGCGACGCGTCCCACCATCGCGGGGGGAGCCGCGACAGCGGATCCCCCCTCTCTTTTTTGCCCCTCTGTTTATTACGCGGGCAGACTTCGCAAGTCTGCCCCTTGCACTGTGGGAGGCCGCACACCCAGGTGCGGCGGGTTCGAAGAAAATAAAAATAAAAAGGGTCAGGAAGCGGCTTTGGCGCGTTCCCAGTATTCGTCCATTTCCGGGAGCATCATGTCCGGCAGGCGCTTGCCGTCGGCGTGAATCATGTCTTCCATGATCCGGAACCGGTTCACGAACTTCGATGTCGTGCCATTCAGCGCGCCGCTTGCGTCGATGTTGAGAAAGCGGGTCATGTTGATTACCGAAAACATCAGGTCGCCCAGCTCTTCCTTGATAGAGTCGCGGTCGTTCCGTTCCAGCGACTCCTCGAGCTCGTCGATCTCTTCGCGCAGTTTGGCGACTACACCCCTGTAGTCGTCCCAGTCGAAGCCCACCGAGGCGGCTCGCTCCTGGATCTTTTCGGCCAGCCGAATCGGGGGCAGGTTGCCCGCCACACCGTCGAACAAGTCGCCGTTCGAGTTCTTGCGCTCGCGCTCCTCGGCCTTGATTCGTTCCCAGTGGACGAGACTCTCGTCAGACGTCGCGGCTTTCGCGTCTCCGAACACGTGCGGGTGCCGGTGGTAGATCTTGTCGTGGGCGTGCAGCGCGAGGCGTTCGATGGTGAAGTCCGGGTCCGTTTCGTGTTTGACGGCGGTGGCGAAACAGACGAGGAACAA
>CBDVDJ010000539.1:0-2862 GCA_965372695.1 uncultured bacterium | reverse complement strand
ATCCTCCTCCTGATCCTGACCAAGTCCTTTTCCGGCATCGCGCTCACCATGCTCACCATCGGGCTGGCCGCCGGTATCTTCAAGCCGCTCATCGCGGGCACCGTGCGGGCCGTCACCGACAAGAGCAACAAGACGATAGGATTCGGGATCTTCTACGCCATGGTCAACGTCGGCGGCTCCTTTGGTCCGATCGTCGCCGGCAAGCTCCGCGCGATCTCGTGGGACTACGCGTTCATCGCCGCTGCGGTCTCTGTATTTGTGATGCTCCTCATCACGATTTTCTTCTACAAGGAACCCGAACGCGATCTAGGGAGCAGCTCACTCAAGGAGAAATTCCGCGACATCGGCACCGCCCTGTCCGACGTCAAGTTTTCGGTATTTCTCATACTATTGGGAATTTTCTTCTGGCTCCCCTTCTGGGCGTTCTTCAACCTCTGCGCGATCTACATCGACAGCAACGTCGACACGGCCGCCCTCTACCTGGGGCTGGCCAAGGTGTTGAGCACACCGGTCGCCAACTTCTTCTCGCACGTCGATGAGGAAGGCACCCGGCGCGTCCTCGGCGAAACTATCGCCCACACCGGGTGGATCATCATGATCTTCCAGGTGTTCGTTTCGCGCATCTTCGAAAAGTGGCCGGCCATGCCGTCGTTCCTCTTCGGCCTGTTCGTGTCGGCCATCGGGTTCGTGATTCTCGGGTTGGCCAACGTGGGGCCCGCCGGCCTCGTGTTCCTCGGCATCTTCTTCTTTGCCGTGGGCGAGATGATCTCGTCACCGCGGATCCAGGAATACATCACGTGGATCGCCCCCAAGGAAAAAGCGGGGCTGTACATGGGTGCCAACTTCCTCGCCGTCGCCATCGGCGGTTTCCTCAGCGGCATCACCTACACCAAACTGTCCGGGTATTTTGTCGAGAGGGGCAATCCGGAGTACATCTGGTACACGCTGGCGGTGCACCTGATCCTCGCGATCGTCGTCATGACGATATTCAAAAAAGTCGCCGGCGACTTCCAGGAACAGGACGCCTGACGGATCCGCGTCAAGGAGTTACAAAAACAACGCCCCGGGGGATATCCTCCGGGGCGTTGTGCCTGCAGTAGTAGTTTGTGTGGGCGGCTACTCGGCCGGTACCGACATGTCGTCGAGGTCGTCCCACCTGAGGCGAATCCGCCACGCCGGGTCGTCGACCTTGGAGGCGCCCCACATGGCCCCCAGCGCGGACATCGCACCCATCATCATCCACGCCTTGTCCTCGTCCCAGAACCCCAGAGTGTTACCGATGGCACCGACGAACATCCCGAGCGATGCACCCGTCCCCATCCCCTCGAGGGCAAGGTCGACCTGGGAGAGTTCCTCGAAGCGGTACCCGTACCACGCCGCCGAGTACGCGGCCAGGTACGAATCCGACGGGACCCCCGAGATGCTGGTCACACGGTAGTTTCGGATAAAATCGCTGGGCTGGTACGCCTCTCTCAGCACGGCGCCCCGCAGCATCTGGTTCTGGAAGCTGATTTCGATGTTTTTGGTGGATATGAGCGACTGTCCCGCGGCCGGCAGGGCCGCGGCCGCGATCAGGGCCGACGATAAAACCGTCGCGATCAGTCTGGACACCGGGAGTCTCCTTTCCCGCGCATTCGAAATCGTTGTCAAGCGCCCGGGCGCTATCGCAAAAAACCCACGAAGCCGATCGTCGCCGAAACGTTGTGGTCATCCTCGTTGTCCGGGTTGTTCTGGTACTGGTCGTAGAAGTACGTCGCGTCGACGGAGATGGCGAAGTACTCGTTGATGAAAGCAAAGAATCCGACGGCCCCCTCCGCGGTGAGCGCGTCGCTGCGCGCCGGATCGACCGGGTCCGGTTCCCACGTCCAGCGCGAGTATCCCCCACCCACCCTCAGGAACGGGCTCACATTTGCGTCCGGAATGGGAACGAGCAGCAACTCGGCGAGGTAGCGCTCCGTCGTGATATTGATGTCTTCCCGGTTCAGGTGATCGACGAAAACACCGGCGCCGAGCGCCCAGCGTTCCGACACGAAGTAGGCGCCCCTCAGGGCCGCCTGGAGGCTTTGAATCCGATTGGTGTCCTTGTCGAGCCGCACGGCCGAAAAACCGACGCTCCCGCCCAGTATGGCGTCGCCGGGCCGCGTCGAGACCTCGAGCGCCCCCGCGGATGCGGCCGTCAGCAGCATTACGGCCAGGACGCCTGTTGCGATAGATAATCTCATCTCGGGTTCCTCTGGAGTATGTGGGTCGTCGCGGCAGGGGGTATATAAATGTTAATCCATAATCCGCACCGCCGAAAGGGGTAATCGCCGCCGGGGAGGGCTTTTCCGGCGCGGGGGGGGGCCTTCACCCGTTGACGGGACACGATTTGTCGTATACAGTGGCCCTGTTCGAGACCTCATAACACCGAAACATGCTAACCTGCGAAGGGGGACCCAAGTGCGTCATATTATTCCAATTATCACCCTGGCCGCGATGCTGATCTGCTCGGCGGGGGCTTCGTATGCACAATTCTACGAGGAAGACGCCCATCTGTGGTACATCCGGGGCTCTTTCGGCGCTGCCGGGCAGGATCTCGGCGACGTGGAAACGGCGCTCAAGGCACAGAAGCAGCCCCTCATCGACGAAGGGTTCGATATGAGTACCTACGCCTACGATTTCGATAACATCTGGGATTATCGAGTGGAGGTCGGAGCCGTGATATGGAACCGTCTCTCTCTCGGATTCTGCTTCGACTATCAACCCCGGAGCGACGACCAGTCGGTCGGCGGTGTGGCGCCGGGCGACCAGTTTCGCTATTCCGAGTCCATCAGCATCAATTACTACGCCTACCTGGGGTCGGTGACCTACTGGTTTCCGGGC
>CBDVDJ010000538.1:0-2863 GCA_965372695.1 uncultured bacterium | reverse complement strand
GTGGGCGAGGCTTACGGGCGCGGCGCCGTCGGGCTGAGCAAGGACCTGGCGCAGGGAAAGCAGAAAGACAACTTCGTAATGGACGAAGAAACCGGCCTTGTCCGGTACGCCGGCGGCAAACGGTTTCTGCTGAGAGGAGAAGAGTGGGTGGACGAAGACGCGAGCGATGAACTGGAAGTCGTTGATATCAATTTTCTCAGCGACGAGTACTTCGAGCTGTTGCGTGAGCATCCCGAATTAAAGGACTACCTCGCGCTGGGCGATAAGGTCACATTTGTGTTCAACAACCGTGCGTACCGCATCATATCCGAGGAGGACTAACATGAAACGCATCATCATTCTGGTATTGTTCCTGGCGCTTGCCGCCGGATCCGCCTTCGCGGCAAAGACCAAAGATACGCCCCGCATCGACGTGGTGTTCGTTCTCGACACCACCGGAAGCATGGGCGGCCTGATCGAGGGCGCCAAGCTCAAGATCTGGGCGATAAGTAACAGCATCATCAACGGCTCCCCGACTCCGGAGCTCAGGGTCGGGCTGGTCGGTTACCGCGACGTCGGCGACGACTATGTTACCCGGGTCCACGACCTCTCGTCCGACCTCGACGAGGTTTACGCCAACCTCATGTCGTTTTCGGCCGGTGGCGGTGGCGACACCCCCGAGCACGTCAACCACGCCCTCCACGACGCCGTCGAGGATATCTCGTGGAGCACCGACGACGGCACACTCCGTATCGTGTTTCTCGTTGGTGACGCGCCGCCGCACGTCGACTACGACGACGGTTTCGACTACAACGCGATCTGCCGCGCGGCGGTTCGCAAGGACATCATCGTCAATACCATCCAGTGCGGTGCGATGACCGAGACAGTCGGGTTCTGGCGTGAAATCGCGCTCCTCGGCGAGGGCGAGTACGCCGCCATCCCGCAATCGGGCGGTATGCGGTCGATACCGACACCCATGGACGAGGAACTGTCCGCCCTGGGCGCGAAGCTCGACGCCACCGTGGTGGCTTTCGGAAACGAGGAGAAGATGGCACGCAAGCGCGAGGCCGATGAGATGGTCGGTGCGATGGCGCCGGCGGCGGCCGTCGAGAGAGCTGCGTACAAGTCGATGAGCGGGAAAATGGGGGGGTACGATCTGATCGACGCGGTTGATTCGGGCGATGTCGAGCTCGAGGAAATCGAGACAGAAAATCTCCCCTCCGAAATGCGCGACATGACCGACAAGGAAAAAGAGAGTTTTCTCGCGGCCAGAAAAGACGAGCGCACAGAGCTGCGCCGGCAGATCACCGAGTTGAACCAGAAGCGATCCGCTTACATCAAGACGAAGCTGGCCGAGGGCGGCGACGCCGACTCGTTCGACACGCAGGTCCTGTCGATGATCCGCGCGCAGGCGGCCGGAAAGGGCATTACTTACCAGGCACGGTAACGCGTGTTTGCGTGAAGAGAGGGAAGCGCCGAGGGGTGCTTCCCTTTTTTTTACATATACTCTGTCAGCCCCGAAAGGGTGCGGCAGGTCTCCGGTACTCCCCCCACGAGAAACAGATCCCCAGATAGAGCACGAGCAGTACCGCCTCGAACGGAAGGGGCACGAAGAGCATCCACGTGCGGACGAGCAGGATGCCGATCAGTGCGGCGAAGAGGACGATGATCGTCCGGGAGTCCACACGGAGTGCCGACGTGACGCGCTCGGCGCCGCCCATCGACAGGATAATGAACGGAACGAACCCGAACGCCAGCACGCGGGTGTCGTTGGTCGCGAAGAGAATCTGTGCGTATACCAGGACCAGAAACGGCAGAAACCGCAGGAACAGGGAGAGGTTCCTCCTGACGGCGAACAACGGGAGCATCGCGGCCGTGATGCCGAACACTCCGGCTGTGTATCGCACCAGCGATTCAGGTGAGATCGCCCTCAGTCTCGGCAGCCCGATCTCGTTCCACAGCCAGGCCGGGTCGTAGGTGCTCGTCCCCAGCTGCACCTGCCGCAGCGCTTCCGGTAGAGTGCTCATATACAATGGGTCGTTGTTCTGCATGGGGATCAACGTCCTGAGAGCGACCAGCACGGCCACGGCGGGGAGCGCGAGGAGCAGGGTCCGGACGAGGAGCCTGGGGTCGACGGCCCGCCGGGCAAGCAGCGTGTAGTAAAGTACGGCGACGAAGATCACGCTTTCCTTCGCCAGCACGCCCGCCGCGAGCAGCAGTGCGTACAGGACTTGTTTCCGGGCGACGATACAGTAGATCGCCAGGGTCGAGATCAGAAACGCCAGCGGATCGGGCTTGAATATGTTGTAGAGGTTCGCCTTGACCACCCAGCCGATCGAAAAGTACAGGAACATCCCCGCGAGCGCCGGCCACTTTCCGAATCCGAAGCGGCGCACCAGGTAAAACACCGCCACTCCCGTCAGCCACAGCGCGAGATAACTGACGGTGAGAAACCCCCGTTCCACGTCGAGTGGCAGCGCCTTGACCAGCATCGGCGTGGCCACCCGCCAGCAGAACGGCGCCACGTGAAAGTCGAACGGGTTGTTGCTGGCCATCCAGATGTACTTATGGTGGTCCCAGGGATTGAAAAAATCGGCGTGGTCGTAGGTCAGCGTGTCGGTCCGCACGCGCAGGGCGGCGACGAGGACGAGGGCGATGCCGGCGACGAGCAGGAACTCGCGTCTCCGGTGGGCCAGGAAGCGGCCGGTGTCGATGTGGCTGTTATCGTCCGTCAATGGGTCTCCTTGAGGCCGGGTTGAGGTCGGGCGATTCTAACCCGATTAGGATTGCGGGATCAAGAATTATGAAAGCGGTTGAAATCACGTGACTTCGATGCCGGTTGACCCCCGCCCGCCGCTGCCATATAATGCGGGTCTGGTCTGAA
>CBDVDJ010000537.1:0-2864 GCA_965372695.1 uncultured bacterium | reverse complement strand
AAAAAACGTTACATCATATGAACAATCGCGATCTGCAGAAGTACAAGAAGCTCATCGAGCAGGAGAAACGGACCGTTCTCGAAAAGCTCGGTATGATCGAAGAGGAGATCGAAGGGCTCCGGAGCAGCGGGACCGGAAACCAGAGCTATTCCAATCACATGGCCGACATCGGCAGTGACGCCATAGAGACCGAGCAGGCATACATGCATGCGAGCAAAGGGGCTTCATACCTGCTCGCCCTCGAAGATGCGCTGAAGCGGATTGAAAAAAAGACGTACGGCATCTGCGAGAGTTGCGAAGCCAAGATACCGCCGCGGCGCCTCGAAGCCTATCTTGCCGCCCGACTGTGCGTGACGTGCAAATCCGAGTTAGAGAAACTCCAGAGGAGTTGACGTGGGGTTTCTCCTCCCTGCGGCGATCGTAATCGTCGTCGATCAGATCACCAAGCAACTATTCTGGCACCAGTTCGTCCCGGGATATAATGTCGACGTCATCCCCGGGGTCCTCCGAATCACACTCGTCAAGAATACCGGCGCCGCGTTCGGGCTGTTCGACGGCGGCCGCGTGTTTTTTATCATCGCGAGCGTGATCGCGGTCGCATTCATATGCTATATCGGACTCCGCCTGCCGCGCACGGAACGTTACAAACGCCTGCTCCTCAGTCTCATTCTCGGCGGCGCCGTGGGCAATCTCATCGATCGCGTCTACGATGGCGCCGTAATCGACTTCATCGAGATGGGAATCGGCGGACACTGGTGGCCCGTCTATAATGTAGCCGATATCGCCGTAACCGTAGGCGCAGTATTGCTGCTCCTCCACCTCCTCGTCGCCTCGCGCGATGAGGCACCCGTAACCGGCGACGCCGCCGGTGACTCCCGACCCGACGGCGGTTCCGGACCCGAAGGAATCACAAAACCCTGATACTCGATGCAATCCCGCGAAAACATCACATTCACCGTGGACGAACATGAAATCGGCCTCCGGCTCGACCGTGCGTGTGCGTCCCGGCATCCCGGGCTGTCGCGGAACCAGATCCAGATCGTCAACGGACTCGGCGGAATCACCGTAGACGGCGTGTCTCGACCCGACAGTTACCAGTTGAGTGCCGGCGAACGCGTCGAGATCCGGGCGGGAGACGTCCGGCGAGACGGCTGGAATCCCGAAGACGTGCCCGGCCCCGAGGACATCCCCGTCAAGATCGTCTACCAGGACGACGACATCGTGGTCGTCAACAAGCAGGCAGGCCTCGTCGTCCATCCAGCCCACGGCAACCCGGGCGGTACCCTCGTCAACGCGCTTCTCGGCCGGGGGGTGACGCTTGCCCTGCTCGGGTCGCCGCAGAGGCCGGGGATCGTCCACCGCCTCGACAAGGACACGAGCGGTTTGATGGTCGTCGCCCGGACCGACGTCGCGTACGCCGGTCTGGTGGAGAGATTAAAGGACAGGCTCATCCGCAAGGAGTACCACGCCATCGTCCGGGGTAACGTCGGGCGATCGCCGATGACGGTCGACGCGCCCATCGGCCGCCACCCCGTTCAACGCCAGAAAATGACGGTACCGAAGACCGGCGGCAAGGAGGCCGTCTCCCAACTGTTTGTGGTAGACAGCTATAGTCATTTTGACTATATTCGTGTGGCCATTTACACGGGCAGGACCCACCAGATCCGCGTCCACATGTCTCATGTATCGCACCCGCTACTGGGCGATCCCGTCTACGGGGGCCGGCAGGTCAAAGGCCAGTCCCGGGGGGTGGGGTCGAGGACGGGCGCTACGTACGAGAAGCTGTCAAAGATCATGACCCGGCAGGCGCTGCATGCATCGCTGCTTTCGTTTTCGCATCCGGTGACTGAACGACAGTTGACGTTCAAGGCGGCGTTGCCGGAAGATATGCGGCTTGCCCTGGAAACGCTTTACATGGAAGACCGTATCAAGGAGGTATAGTTTGAAGATTACGCAAAGAGAAGTCGATAACGCGGTGATTCTCGACCTGAACGGGAAACTGACCGGCGGACCCGACGCCGACACGTTTCGCGAGGTATTCAAATCGCTTATCGACCAGGGGAAGAAGAATATTATCGTCAATCTGGAGAAGGTATCCTGGATCAACTCCACCGGCCTCGGCATCCTCATCAGCGGTTACACGTCGGTAAGGCGCGGGGGTGGCGACCTGGTCATCATGCACGCGTCCGACCGCATCGAAAGCATTCTCTACGTAACCAAACTCAATCTGCTTTTCAAGGCCTACGAGAATGAGGATGAAGCGCTCACATCGTTTGCCGACAAAAAAGACGAATAAACCCGCGGGGATCCTTGCGTAAATGTCACTGATGAAGGAGAAATCCCAAAATATGGTGATGAGCATCCCCAGCGACTTCAAGTACCTGGGGGCGGTTGACGCCGCCATTCAGGATCTGGCGCGGGAGTTCGCTTTTGCCGAAAACTCGATCAACGACATGAGTATCGCGGTGATCGAGGCGTGCAGCAACGCCATAGAACACGGCAACAAGTTCGGTAAGGACAAACGCGTCAAGGTCGTTCTGGGCTTCAACGGTTCATCGGCCACCGCGCACGTTTGCGACCAGGGCGAAGGATTTGACTTCGCCGGGTTGTTGTCGAAGTCGGCCCCCCCCGATCCCATGAGCGAACGGGGGAGGGGCCTGATCATCATGCAGGCGTTCACCGATGATCTGAAGTTCTCATTCTCGGTTGAAGACGGCCTCTGCGTGCAGTTGACGAAGATCAGCCAGGAGACAGAGCCTCCCGAAGACGACGATTGATTCCGGTCCGAGAGACCGGCCGCGACCATGCCCGGAATCCGCTGCTTCGCGTGGAACTTTCACCCTCACGCTGCGTAGAAGCAAGAA
>CBDVDJ010000536.1:0-2867 GCA_965372695.1 uncultured bacterium | reverse complement strand
CAGTTCCCTCGTCTCGGACCAGACGACGAGCTTGCCGATGAGCGGGTCGTAGTATATCGGAATCTCATAGCCCGCATAAACGACGTTGTCGTTGCGCACGCCGGGTCCCTGGGGCAGGGTGAGCCGGCGGATCGTACCTGCCGACGGCATGAAGTTGTTGGCCGGGTCTTCGGCGTAGATGCGCATCTCGATGGCGTGGCCGTGCGGGACGACGGCCGCCCGGTCGGATTCGAGCCGGTCGCCGCAGGCGACCTCGATCTGCTGCTTGACCAGGTCGACGCCGTACACCATCTCGGTCACGGGGTGTTCGACCTGGAGGCGCGTGTTCATCTCGAGGAAGTAGAAATCCCGATTCCCGTCGACGATGAACTCGACGGTGCCGGCTCCCTCGTAGTCGGCCGCGACAACGGCCTTTCGCGCCGCTTCCGAGAGGGAGGACCGCATCCGTGCAGAGACCACGGGGGAGGGAGCTTCCTCGATCACCTTCTGGTAACGGCGCTGCATCGAGCACTCGCGCTCGCCATACGTGACGATGGTGCCGTGACGGTCGGCCATGACCTGGATTTCGATGTGCTTGGGATTTTCGATATACTTTTCGATATAGACAGACGCGTCGCCGAACGCGCTTTCCGCCTCGCCCATCGTCATCGACAGGGCGCTCTCGAACCCGGACCCGTCGCGGACGATCCGCATCCCCTTGCCGCCCCCGCCGGAGGCCGCCTTGAGGATGACTGGGTAACCGATTTCGCCGGCGATCGCGGCCGCCTCGACCGGATCGTCGACGGCCCCGGCGCTCCCCGGAATCATCGGTACGCCGGCGGACGCCATGCATTCGCGGGCAACGAGTTTGTTGCCCATCATCCGGATCGAACCGGGGCTCGGGCCGATGAAGACGATGCCGGCGTCGAGGCACGCCTGCGCGAACTCCGCGTTCTCGGCGAGGAATCCGTAACCGGGGTGGATGGCGTCGACTCCGCTCTTCTGCGCCGCGCCGATCACGCGTTCGATATTGAGGTAGCTATCCTTGCTCGGCGACGGGCCGATTGGGTGCGCCTCGTACGAGAGGCTCACGTGGAGCGCCGTGCGGTCGCATTCGGAATAGACTGCGACGGGGGTGATGCCGAGTTCCTTGCAGGAACGTATCACGCGGACGGCGATTTCTCCCCGGTTGGCGATGAGTATTTTCTTGAACATGGTGTTTCGCTTCGAGTGCGCGAGTCCTCCTACAGCGGGATATTGCCGTGCTTTTTGGGCGGTATGTTCTGGCGCTTGTCGAGCAGGCTCTCCAGCGCGGCGATCACCTTGGGACGGGTTTCGCGCGGTTCGATGATATCGTCTATGTAACCGAGCGCCGCCGCGATAAAGGGGTTGGCGAATTTTTCGTTGTAGTCGTCGATCAGCTTCTGGCGCGCCGCTTCGGGGTCCTTCGCTTTGGCGATCTCCTTCTTGTTGAGAATATTCACGGCCCCTTCTGCCCCCATCACTGCGAGTTCACCGGTCGGCCAGGCCACGTTGTAGTCGGCGCGGATGTGCTTGGAGCTCATGACGTCGTACGCGCCCCCGTAGGCCTTGCGCGTGATCACGGTGATTTTTGGCACGGTCGCTTCGCAGTAGGCGTAGAGGAGCTTGGCGCCGTGCTTGATAATTCCGCCGAATTCCTGCTCGGTGCCCGGCAGAAATCCGGGTACGTCTTCGAACGTGAGGATGGGAATATTGAACGCGTCGCAGAACCGGATGAACCTCGCCCCTTTCAGCGACGACTTGATGTCGAGGACGCCGGCGAGGTGCTTGGGCTGGTTGCCGATAATGCCGATGGAGCGGCCGTTGAGCCGCGCGAAACCGACGACGATGTTGGTCGCGTACATCGGCTGGATCTCGAGGAACTCCCCGTTGTCGACGACGTGGTGTATCACGTCGAGAATGTCATAAGGTTCCTTGGCGTTGTCGGGGACGAGGGTGTCGAGGGCGTCGTCCATGCGCCCGGGATCGTCGCCCGTGTCCTCCCGCGGGGGGTCGGAGAGGTTGTTCTGGGGGAAGTACCCTAGCAGCTTGCGGATCTGGATGATGCAGTCCTGGTCGTTTTTTGCCATCAGGTGGGCCACGCCGCTCTTCGTGTTGTGGGTCCGTGCTCCGCCGAGATCCTCGAACGACACTTCCTCGTTGGTGACCATCTTGATCACGCCGGGGCCCGTAACGAACATGTGGCTCGTCTGGTCGACCATGATGATGAAGTCGGTGATGGCGGGGGAGTATACCGCCCCGCCGGCGCACGGCCCCATGACGGCCGAGATCTGGGGGACGACGCCCGACGCCATGGTATTGCGCCAGAATATCTCCGCGTAGCCGCCGAGGCTCGCCACGCCTTCCTGGATACGGGCGCCGCCACTGTCGTTGAGTCCGATGACGGGCGCTCCATTCTGGACGGCCTGGTCCATGAGACGGCAGATCTTGCCCGCGTTGGCCTCGCTCAGGGTGCCGCCGAACACGGTGAAGTCCTGGGCGAACGCGTAGGTGAGGCGGCCGTTGATCGAACCGTGTCCCGCCACGACGCCGTCGCCGGGGATCTGGTTCTTCTCCATTCCGAAATCGTGACTGCGGTGGGTGACGAACACGCCCATTTCCTGGAACGTCCCGGGATCGAACAGCAGGTTGATCCGTTCTCTCGCCGTCAGCCGCCCGGAATCGTGGATTTTTTTGACGCGTTCTTCGCCGCCGCCGGCCATCGCCGCCTCACGGAGCCGCCGTAACTCGTCGTGCTTGTCTTCGGAAGAGGCCATCTGTCTTGACTCCAACAGGTTAAAAGCGACCTTCGCCGGCGGAACACCGGCGGCGCGGGGCCGGCCGCCGCGCGGATCCTGGCGCAGGGG
>CBDVDJ010000535.1:0-2877 GCA_965372695.1 uncultured bacterium | reverse complement strand
CGATCCGAGGGCCTACGCGGCGCTGTTTGACATGTTCTTTTCGCTCATCACGGGGATTCTGTATTTCACATGGGCGACGGTGGGCCTCTCGCTGTCGTTCGGGCTGATCGTGCTCATCATCGGCCTGCCGTTCATCCTCGTTTTCCTGCTCTCGATACAGGGGGTCGCACTGGTCGAAGGGCGGCTCATCGAGGCGCTTCTCGGCGAGCGCATGCCGCGGCGGCCGCTCTTCTCGAGCCCGCACCTCGGCTTCTGGGGGCGGCTGCGGGCGCTTGTCACCGACAAGTTATCGTGGACGACGCTCCTGTATATGATCGTCCAGCTGCCGCTCGGGTGTATCTACTTCACCGTTTTTGTATTCCTGCTGATGATGGGGCTGTGGGGATTCGTTTATCCTGTCCTGCGGTTTGCCTTCGACTTTCCGTACATGCAGATCAACGACTGGATGTTTTATCCGGCGGCGTGGATGTACCCTGTCGTTATGGCGGTCAGCGTCCTCTGGATCGTCCTCACCCTCCATCTGGCGCGCATCCTGGGCCGGGCCCACGCCGGGCTCGCCAAGCTGTTACTGGTACGCGACTGAGCCGAATCGCCGGTTTTACAGTACTTGGTGCGGCGGTCAGCTATTGACAGCGGCGGCCTTTTGGGCTAGGATGTACCAACGTATAAACATTCACGTTAAGTCTCGCCCGCGCCGTCCGCCGACGTGCGCGAATCTATACGGTGCTCCCCGCACCATCAAACCGGAGAGGTAAACCGATGCCTGATTCGTTAACTATCACAGATAACCGTACTGGTAAAACTTATGAGCTCCCGATCAACTACGGGACGTATCCGAAATACGGCGCCGCCATTAATGGAATGGATCTGCGACAGATCAAGGTGTCGGACGACGATTTCGGATTGCTGGCCTACGACCCCAGTTTCGGGAATACGGCCTCGTGCAAGAGCTCGATCACTTTCATCGACGGTGAAAAGGGGATCCTTCGCTACCGTGGGTATACCATCGAGGAACTGGCCGAGAAGAGCAACTTTCTCGAAGTTGCCTACCTGATCATTCATGGCGAACTGCCGTCGCAGGAGCAGTACGACGACTGGTCCTACAACATCACCCACCACACGCTGCTCCACGAGAACACCAAGAAGTTCATGGACGGGTTTCGTTATGACGCCCACCCCATGGGCATACTCGTGAGCACGGTGGCGGCGCTCTCGACATTCTACATCGGCGCCAAGGAAGTCCACGATCCGGAACGCCGTATGCTGCAGATTTACCGCCTCATGGCGAAAATGCCGACGATCGCGGCATTCGCCTACCGCCACAGCATCGGCAAGGCGTACGTCTACCCGGACAATACGCTGAGCTACACGGGCAACTTCCTCAACATGATGTTCAAGATGGTCGAGGACGAGTACGCGCTCCATCCGGATATCGAACACACACTCGACGTGCTCTTCACGCTCCACGCCGACCACGAGCAGAACTGCAGCACCAACGCGGTTCGCAGCGTAGGTTCCTCGCTCCCTGATCCGTATATCGCGACGTCGGCCGGCGCCGGGGCCCTCTACGGCCCGCTCCACGGCGGCGCCAACGAAGCGGTGCTGAGAATGCTCAGGGAAATCGGCGACAAAAAGAAAGTCCCCGATTATATCAAGCGCGTCAAGGACGGCGACTTCCGTCTGATGGGTTTTGGCCACCGCGTGTACAAGAACTACGACCCGCGCGCCCGGATCCTCAGGACACTCGCGCCGAAGGTGTTCGAGGTGACCGGCAGCAACCCGCTGCTCGACATCGCGCTCGAACTGGAGAAGGTCGCCCTCGAGGACGAGTACTTCGTCGGCCGCAAGCTCTATCCGAACGTTGACTTCTATTCGGGCATCATCTACCAGGCGATCGGATTTCCCGTCGCCAGTTTCCCGGTCCTCTTCGCGATTCCACGAGTGGTCGGGTGGCTCTCCCAGTGGATGGAAATGCTCGAGGACAAGGACCAGCGGATCGCCCGTCCGCGCCAGGTTTACACGGGGGAAGACACACGATCCTACGTTCCCATGGATCAGCGGAAGTAGCCCGCGGGCACTTCTGCCCGGACCACAAGGCCGCCCGGTTTCACCGCCGGGCGGCCTTTTTTCGGTCGAGTCTGCAGAGTTCCCGGCATCCCGGCGCCAGCCCCGGGTCGTGGAGGCAACTCGCGTAATATCAGGTGGTTAGACGATTCGCACGCTGTTTTCATTCTTGCCGTTTGACACACCATCGGGTCGTTAATTATGTTACTCTCTCGTTTCACAAGGAGAGTCAAAAAATGAAACAGTACATTGTAGTGATCGTTGTAGTCGCCGTCGTCATCGCCGGCGCGCTTTACTTTTACAGCCGTTCGACCGACAGGCCCGCCGTGGCCACCCAGAGCACCCAGATTGCGCCGGCGACGGGTGGCGGTGCGGTGGCGCCTGCGGCGTTTGCCGGCGAAGTGCTGGAAACCATGAACGCGGGCGGCTATACGTACGTCCGGATCAAGGGCGCCGGCGCCGGCGAGGACATCTGGGCCGCCGGACCGGAGACGCCGGTCAAGGTGGGCGAGACAGTGTCCGTGCCCGCCGGGATGAAAATGGAAAAGTTCAGGAGTGATACCCTCGACCGTGATTTTGACGCGGTGTATTTCGTTACCGAGATCCGGACCGGTTCCGCACCGGCGTCGGGCGGTATGCCGCCGGGACATCCGCAGGTCAACGCCGGCGGCGACGTGCCGGAAGGAATCGATCTTTCGGGTATCGAAGTGCCCGACGGAGGCAGGACCATTGCCGCCGTGTTTGCCGACAAGGGCTCTCTCGGGGGCAAGGAAGTCGTCGTCCGCGGAATAGTGGTCAAGTTTACGCCCGGCG
>CBDVDJ010000534.1:0-2887 GCA_965372695.1 uncultured bacterium | reverse complement strand
AAATCGTGGAAGACATCGCCAACAAGACAGGTCTGACGAAAAAAGATGTGGCGACAGCCATGGACCAGTTTCTCGAGGCGATATCCCGGGCTCTCGTCGAAGGCAAGCACTATGAGATTCGAGGGTTCGGAACATTCAAAGTGAAAAACCGCAAGGCCCGAATGGCCCGCAACCCGAGGACGGGTGAAGCAGTACCCGTTCCCGACCGGAAGGTTCCCGTTTTCAAGGTTTCGAAAGAACTGAAGGACCTGGTGGCCAACGCCTAGGCCCCCCGGCCTTCCAACGAATCAGCCGGCAACGCGACTGTCCGCCCGGATCCAGCGCATGAGCGCGGATCGGGGCGGCTGGTTGCGCGGCCGGTTTCGCTATGTCCAGACCAATCGACCTCAGAAGTGACACGGTAACCCGGCCGGGGCCGGGTATGCGCGAAGCGATCGCCAACGCCGAAGTGGGCGACGACGTTTTCGGCGACGATCCCACTGTGATCGCGCTGGAGAAGAGGGTCGCCGATATGTACGGCGCCGAAGCGTCGCTCTACGTCCCCAGCGGGACGATGGGCAACTTCGTCGCGCTGGCCAGTCTCACCTCGCCCGGCGATGAAATGATCCTCGACCGGCAGTGTCACGTGTTCAACTACGAAGTTGCCTCCGTCGCGGCCTACCTCGGTGTGCAGACGAACCCGATCGACGGCGACCGCGGCGTCATTACCGCGGAGCAGATTGCGCCATATATCAGGGGCGACAACCTCCATCTGCCGCCCACCCGGGTGATCGAGATCGAGAATACGCACAACCGCGCGGGAGGGCGCGTGTTCCCGATCGAGGAGATGAAGTCGATTCGCGCGCTCGCGGACGAGCATGGACTGTTCGTGCATCTCGACGGCGCGAGGCTGGCCCACGCCCACGTCGAGACGGGTGTGTCGTTCGAGGACTACTATTCGTGCGCCGACACGATCAGCATGTGCTTTTCCAAAGGGCTGGGAGCGCCGGTCGGCTCGATCGTTATCTCGACGGAGGAGCGCATCAACCGCGCCCGCAAGGTCCGCAAGCGGATCGGCGGCGGGATGAGGCAGGCGGGGATACTGGCCGCCGCCGCTCTGTACGCTCTCGACCACCACATCGACCGTTTGCGCGACGACCATCAGAACGCCCGCAGGCTGGCTTCATTCGTCGAAAACACCGAGGGTATCGCCATCCACGAGCCGGTCGAGACCAATATCGTGATCTTTCGCGTGGATCCGGCGGTATTCACCGTCGCAGATTTTCTGCGCCGGCTTGCGGCCGCCGGGGTACTCGCCGTCCCGTTCGGCCCCGAACTGGTCAGGATGGTCACGCACCTCGATGTATCGGCCGACGACATCGAGCGCACGGGCGAAGCGCTGGCCGGACTCGACCATAACTGATACCTTGTCGCCCGTACCCGCACATGACGGAATCCGACAACAAATTACCTCCCGGCACGCTCACACTGGTCAGCACACCGATCGGTAATCTCGCCGATGTGACGCTGCGCGCGCTCGACGTCCTCCGGGAATCGGACGCCGTTCTGGCCGAAGATACCCGTCACTCGCGCAAGCTGTTCACCCACCACGGGCTCCCGTCGAAGCAGATGATCGCTTATCACGACCACAACAAGGAACGGGTCACGCCTGCCATTGTTTCGCGGCTGCTGGCGGGCGAGCGCCTCGCGTTGATCAGCGACGCCGGCACTCCGGGCGTGTCGGATCCGGGATTCTACCTCGTTCGCGCGGCGATCGCCGCCGGTGTCGAGGTGACGGCGGCGCCGGGGGCCAACGCGCTGCTGCCTGCTCTGATCCTGAGCGGTTTTCCCACCGACGCGTTCATCTTCGAGGGATTCCCGCCGCGTAAAAAGGGAGAACTCGGCCGCGTGATAACTGCCCTGTCCGGTGAACGCCGGACGGTGGTGTACTATGTCTCGCCTCACCAGTTGATCAAGGTGCTCACCGCGTTCGCCGAATTGCTGCCGGACCGCGAACTCGCCGTCGCGCGTGAGCTGACCAAGATCCACGAGGAAGTACGGCGGGGAACGGCGGCCGAATTGCTGGAACATTACGGTGCCCGCAAGGTCCGCGGAGAAATCGTGCTGGTGGTCAGGGGAGTGGGGCGCAAGTCAGCCCCTTGACGGTCGGCTGAGGTAATGATAGGTTCTGGTTCGATGGACAAACGTGAATTCAAGAGTTACGCCCGCAAGATCCTCGATCCGATAGTCTCGTTACTGACGTCGCTCGGCGTCCCGCCGGTACTGGTGTCGATCGCGGGGCTGGTGTTGAGTATCTACGGGGCGGTTCTGGTCGCGCGCGGACAGCTGGCCCTGGGCGGTGTCTTCATGCTCCTGTCGGGGCTGTGCGACGTGCTCGACGGTGACCTGGCGCGGCGGCGCGGGCTGGCGAGCCGGTTCGGCGCTTTTCTTGATTCGACGCTCGACCG
This sequence comes from uncultured bacterium, assembly GCA_965372695.1. Taxonomy (GTDB): domain Bacteria; phylum Krumholzibacteriota; class Krumholzibacteriia; order WVZY01; family JAKEHA01; genus CBDUWU01. Next base: position 440 of record CBDVDJ010000534.1, on the reverse strand, counting down.
GGTGGCTGAATTTGCGTTCTTCGGCGGGTTTCTCTATTACATGATCCACCGTGTGGGTGGCCCGAATGATTTCGTATTTGTGGTGACGATCGTGGCGCTGATGGGATCCGTTATGACGAGCTACGCGCGCGCCCGCGCCGAGGGCCTGGGTTACGAGTGCACGGTGGGCATTATGGAACGGCCGGAGCGCATCGTGGCGCTCACGCTGGGGCTCTTCCTGGGCTACCGGGTGCTGACCGTCATCCTCGTTCTGCTCGCCGTGGCGACCGTTTACACGTTCCTCCAGCGCATCGTCCATGTCTACCGCGTCGCCTCCGCCGACGACCGCCCTCTCGATGATCCCCCTCCCCCTCCCACTCCTGAAAGCGATCCCGACCCCGAAACTCCGTCAGAATAAAACTAGCGGGCCGGTCGCGCACCGGCGCGGGGGCACTCCGGCT
>CBDVDJ010000533.1:0-2888 GCA_965372695.1 uncultured bacterium | reverse complement strand
TCATCCCAGTCAGTTTCTTTATCCTCTGGAGCATCAGCAACCTCAAGATTGTCAGGCATCTCAGTTGGTTTTGCTGGGTCTTCTTTAGGATCTTCTGGAGTTGCTTCCTTCTCGACCTTTTGAGCGTATTGGTCTGAGACTTTATTATATTCAGCCATATCCTCGGCTGAAACGCCAGCATCACCGGCATGGTAGCGCCCGAGCGATACCATGTCCGAGAGCGGCACCGGCGTCATCAACCCCGACACCATGATGCCGTTGACCGGCCGCACCGGAAACGTGAGCGGGACGTTGGTCACCGCCACCTTGCGGTTCGCCTGCGACGCCACATCCCACACCGACGGCACGCGGACGTCGGTCGCGTCGACGGCGAGGAACTCTCTCGTGTCCCAGTCGAATTTGCCAAACGTGTGGACCCCCGTCTTCGTCGGCGAGTAGCCGCAATGCATCGACGCCCACCCCGGCGGCGAGACGTGGCACGGCGTCGACAAGAGCGTGCCGTACGAGCCGTCTTTCATGATGCGCTCGAGATTGGGCAGCCGACCCTGTTCTATCAATGGATCGAGGATCCGCCACGTCGCGCCGTCGATGCCAATGAACACCACCTGGTGTCCGCTCCGCGAATCCGCCGATTCGAGGTACGCGGCGAACGACTCGAACGACATCCGTTCCGGTCCCGCGGTCGCGCCCTGTTCCCCGCCACCGCAGGCGGCCATCGACAATACGGCCACCAGAGAGGCGGCCGCGACCATGCGGGAAAGTCCCGCGATTCGTTTCATGATATTCTTCACCGTTCGAAGAAATAACCAGGCAGATAATTACAGTTCGTTAAAGCCCGATGTTAGGAGACATGTCTTTATATTTCAACAAAAAAGCCCCCCGCCGAATGGCAGAGGGCTTTGTCCCGGTGGTCGAACTTAATTCGGTCCGGACTACACACCTTCGGACCTCGCGGTCCTCGGGTGTTGCGCAAATCATATGACATTACCGTGCGCTACACGCCCTCGGGCCTCCGGCCCTACACGCCCTCGGGCCTCCGGCCCTCCGGGTGTTGCGCGAATTATATTACATTAATGTGCGCTACCGCTTCTTGATGAACGATCCGTCGTCGAGTTCGGCGTAGGCCTGCATCAGTTCTTCGTTCGTGTTCATCACGATGGGGCCGCGCCAGGCGACGGGCTCGCCGATGGGCTTGCCCGAGACGAGGAGGAAGCGGATGCCCTCGGGGCCGGCCTGCACCGTCACCTCGTCGCCGTTGTCGAAGAGGACGAGCGAACGGTTGCCTGTCAGCTCGAGCTGTTCGTGACCGCCTGGACCGGTGACCTCGGTCGGGACGTCGCGCGGATCGGACGCGTCGCGGAACGACCCGGCGCCCTGAAAGACGTAGGCGAATGCGTGGCGCGACACTTCGACGGGGAGCGTCGTGCGCCTGCCCGGCTCGACCGACACGTCGAGGTAACGCGGGTCGGCGGCGACTCCGTCCACCGGGCCTTTCTTCCCCCGGAACTCGCCGCAGACAACACGCACGCGGGTGCCGTCGTCGTCGGTGATTTCGGGGATTTCCGCCGAGGGGACGTCCTGGTAGCGCGGGTCAGTCATCTTGAGATCGCGCGGGAGGTTGGCCCACAGCTGGAAGCCGTGCATCTGCCCGCCCTCGTTGCCGCGCGGCATCTCCTGGTGGAGGATCCCGCTCCCCGCCGTCATCCACTGGACGTCGCCCGCGCCCAGCGTGCCGCTGTTGCCCAGGCTGTCGCCGTGGTCGACGGTGCCGGCGAGGACGTAGGTGATCGTCTCGATCCCCCGGTGCGGGTGCCACGGGAACCCCGCGATGTAGTCCTCGGGGTTCTCGTTGCGGAAGTCGTCGAGCAACAGGAACGGGTCGAAGTCGCTCGTCTTGCCGAATCCGAACGCGCGCCGCAGACGCACCCCGGCGCCTTCCATCGTGGGCTGCGATTCGCTGATCTGTTTGATGGGACGTATCGACACGGTATCTCCTTCTTCCGGGTGGGGCGGTCAATCGCGATCGTGTTCTGGTGCATAAGGTAACGTGCGGGACGGCCGAAGGCAAATCGGGGTCACGTGCGCCGGGGAAAGCCGACATCGATGTCCGCTGGAGTGAGGCGTGTCAGTCGCCTTCGGGAGGCGGGTTTTCGAGGAGGCCGAGGAGTTCGGTCATGTCGGGTTCGCCGGGGAAAAGATCCAGGATGGCCTTGACCCACAGGATGGCCTCGTCGGTGTCGTCCTCTTCGACGGCGCGTTCGATCAGGAAGCGCATCGCCAGCGCGCGGTCGCGCGGGAGCCCGAATGTCGTCCCCTCGACGAAGAACGCCCTGGCTTCGTCGTATCGCTCGAGCTTGACGAGGACCACGCCGTACTCGATTCCCAGGCGCGGATACCGCGGCGCGTTCGCGTACGCGCGCGCGTAGACGTCCGCCGCTTCCCCGTGTTGCCCGCGCCGGGCGAGACTGCGCGCGTAGTTGATCGCCGTCTGGACACGGTTCGGGTCGAGCCGGTACGCATCGGCAAACGCATCGGCCGCCTTGTCCGGCTGGTTACTCTCTGCGTAGTGGATGCCGAGTACGTCGTACGCGGCCCCCTCGCTGATCGTCGGTCCGGGCCGGACGGACACGAAGAAGAAGATGCCCAACGCCAGCGCGCCCATGACCGCGATTCCGGCGAACCGCCGGCGCGCCGCTTCGCGGCGAATCCAGTCGATGAAAAACGCGGCGAGGAGAATGAGGACCGGCACCACCGGCAGGCGGAACCGTACGTTCACGAAGAACAGGACCACCGACAAGACACCGCACGCCAGGAAGATCGATATGACCGCGCGATGCCGACGCCCGCCGAGCAGCACGATGAGCCCGCAGATACCGAGGGGGGCGATG
>CBDVDJ010000532.1:0-2899 GCA_965372695.1 uncultured bacterium | reverse complement strand
CGATCGAACACGATGAACCGGTTGGCCAGCGAGCGCAGGAACATCTCGTTGTGGGTGACGATCACGACTGCGCCCTCGAAGACGTCGATGGCGGCGAGCAGAGAGTCGCACGAGTCGAGATCGAGGTGGTTGGTGGGTTCGTCGAGCAGGAGGATGTTGCACGGCGAGACGAGGATCTTGCCCAGCATCACGCGGCTTTTTTCGCCGCCGGACAGCACCGAGACCTTCTTGAGCGCGTCGTCGCCCTCGAACATCATCGAGCCGGCGATATCGCGCGCCATCTGCGGCAGGCACCCCTTGTCGGACAGCATGATCTCGTCGGCGACGGTGTTGTCCGGGTGGAGGGTGTTGACGTTGGTCTGCGCGAAGAACCCGCGGCGCAATAACTTGTGCGCGCTGATCTTCCCGCCGCGGGGCTTGAGGTCGCCGGCGAGCAGTCTGAGCAGCGTCGTCTTGCCCTTGCCGTTCTGGCCCATGACGCAGATGCGGTCGTGGTCCCGGATCTCGATATCGAGGCCCGGGATGATCTCGTGATCCGCCTCGTAGCCGAAGGAGATGTTTTCGGCGCGCATTATGATCTTGGCGGGAAAAGGGGCGTAGTTGAACGAGAAGTCGAGGGTCTTGATCCGGTCGAGCCTGTCCATCGGCTGCTGTCGCGCGAGCATCTTCACGCGCGACTGCACGAGGGAGGCGACCTTTTTCTGCGCGCGAAACTTCTCGATGAAGCGTTTGACTTCCTTGCGCTTTTTCTCGTCGTTGACGCGGGTCTTCTCGTAGACTTCTTCCTCCTTGAGGATCTGGTCGTAGAGCTTGCCGGTGCCGCCCTCGATCTTGCGGACTCGCTGACGGTGGATTGCCGCCGTGTGGGTTACCACCGAGTCCATGAACGAACGGTCGTGCGTGATCAACAGCAACTCGTTCCGCCACTGCGCAAGATAGCGCGACATCCAGCGGATCGATACAATGTCGAGGAAGTTGGTCGGTTCGTCGAGGAGCAACATGTCGGGTTCGGAGATCAGCACCTTGGCCAGATTGAGGCGCACCTGGTACCCGCCCGAAAAAACTTCAGGGGGACGCTCCATGTCGGTGGTAGTGAATCCGAGGCCGAAGAGGATTTTTTCGGCTTTCCAGATCTGGTCGCGCTGGTCCACCGGCAGCGCCATGGTGGCCTCGGCGAGGATGGAGTCGCGGGTGAATGCGATCGACTGTTCGAGGTGACCGATCCGGTAACGTCTCGGGATCACGATCATCCCGCCGTCGGGCTCGATCTCGCCCAGGATCATGCGGAAGAGCGTGGACTTGCCGTGTCCGTTGCGCCCGACCAGCCCGACGCGCTCGCGCCGGCTGACGTCGAGCGCCAGGTTGCGGAAGAGGACCTGGTCCCCGAAGGACTTGGAGAGATTTGATATCTTGATCATACTGGTCTCGCGTGCGATGCTATCTGACCGGATCCGACATGAAAGAAGTTATTCTAGCATTAGCGGGCGTCTACGTCCTCATTTTGATTGCCGCGTGGGTTTTCCAGTCGCGACTGTTGTTCTTTCCCGACGGGGAGGTGGCGGGTGACCCGGGCGATGCCGGCCTTGAATTCGAGGAGGTGTGGCTCTCGAGCGGCAACAGGAGGATCCACGGGTGGTTCGTTCCGGCGGCGGGCGGACCTCCGGTGGCGACGCTGTTGTTCTGCCACGGGAATGCCGGCAACATCACCCACCGGGTCGACTCGATAAAGCAGTTCCACGACCTGCAATTATCCGTCTTCATCTTCGACTACCAGGGATACGGCCGCAGCGAGGGCCGGCCGGGCGAACGGGCGACGTACCAGGACTCACGGGCGGCGTGGGACTACCTCACCGACGAGCGCGGATTGTCGCCCGAAGATATCGTGCTGTTCGGGCGCTCGCTGGGCGGCGCCGTTGCCATCGAGCTGGCCACCGTAACCGATCCCATGGCGCTCATCGCCGAGTCGTGCTTTACCTCGGCCGTCGATATGGGGGCCCGCGCGTATCCGTGGCTGCCGGTCCGCCTGGTCAGCCGCATCCGCTACGACTCGCTGCAGAGGATCGGTGACGTCGAAGCGCCCATGCTGTTCATCCACAGTATCGAAGACGAGGTGGTACCGTTCGGGATGGGGAAGCGGCTGTACAACCGGGCGCCGCGTCCTAAGGAGTTCTTGAAGATCCGGGGCGGGCACAACGATGGATTCCTCGTGTCGGCGCCGCTGTATCGCGAAACGATCGCCGGGTTTCTGGCGTCGATACGGGAAACGAAAGGAAATACTCGATGAAAGCAGCCGAGTTGTTCGTCAAGTGCCTCGAGGCCGAGGGCGTGGAATTTATTTTCGGCGTGCCCGGCGAGGAGAACGCCCACTTCATGATGGCGCTGGAGAAATCGCCGCTGCGGTTTATCCTGACGCGGCACGAACAGGGGGCGGCGTTCATGGCCGACGCCTACGGGCGGTTGACCGGCAAAGCGGCCGTATGCCTGGGCACACTCGGACCGGGCGCCACCAACCTCGTGACCGGCGTGGCCGACGCCGACATGGACCGGGCGCCGTTGGTGGTGGTCACCGGGCAGGCGGATATAAGGCGCCTGCACAAGGAAAGCCACCAGTCGATGGACGTCGTGGGGATGTTCAAGCCGGTGACCAAGTGGGCGCACAGCATCGTGCACCCCGACATCGTCCCCGAGGTGGTGCGCAAGGCGTTCAAGCTGGCCGAGGAGGAAAAGCCGGGTGCGTGCCACATCGAACTCCCGGAGGATATCGCGAACGAGGAAGCCTCGACCGTGCCGATTACGCCCGAGCGGGTGCGCCGGCCGGTGCCCGACGACAAGATCGTCGACCGCGCGATGGAGCTGATCCGCGGGGCGAAACGGCCGCTGATCCTGGCGGGGAACGGCG
>CBDVDJ010000531.1:0-2901 GCA_965372695.1 uncultured bacterium | reverse complement strand
ACGTGGCTGCGCACGATCGCCTGCTTTTTGGGGATCACGACGACGAATTTGGTTCCGCGGCCCGGGGCATTCTCGACCCAGATCTTGCCGTCATGCCAGTCAACGATGTTTTTGCAGATAGCCAGCCCGAGACCCGCCCCCCCGTACTCACGGGTACTGGTGTTATCCACCTGGGTAAAGTGATCGAAGATCATTTCAACCTGGTCTTCGGGAATGCCGATTCCGTTATCCTCCACCGTGATTCTCGCCGAAACCGTTTCCTCTTCGAGCCTGATCCGCACTTCACCGCTATCCGGCGTGAATTTCGAGGCGTTGTGAAGCAGGTTGATGAGGAGCTGCTTTATCAGGTCCCGTTCGGCGCGAACTGTTACCTCTCTATCGTCGGCGGGCAATTCCCGGTGGAGAGTGATGTTCTTGCGTTCGAAGTTCTTCTCCAGCTCTGCAGCGGCAACGGTAATGATCTCATTCAGGTTGCACGGGCTGCGCTCGAACTTGATCGCACCGGATTCCATCTGCGAAAAGTCGAGGATGTCCTCGATGAGCGCCATCAGCCGGTCGCTCTCCTCGTCGATGACCACGAGGAATTCCTTCAATATGTCGCGGTCGACATGGTCGGCGTTTTTGAGGAGTGTTTCACAGTACGCGTTGATCGACGTGAGCGGCGTGCGAAACTCGTGGGAGATCGTGGCCACAAAATTGGACTTCATCTTGTTCAGGCTGGACAACTTTTCCGCGTAGAGTTTCAGCTTGTCGTTCTTCTCGGCAATATCCCGGACGAAGCGCGCGTTACGAATCGCAATCACGACGAGTGTCGCAACCGTTTCGAGGTTGTCTATCGCGTCGACTACCGAAGAGCCACTGTTGATCGGATCCTCGACCGAAATATACCCAAGTGTGTTTTCCTGCTCGTCGACAAGGGGAATGAGCAGACGTTCGATTTCCGCCCACTGGTCGGTGGCGAGAACGGCGGCCTCGCCGGACTCTTCCTCCGGATCCTCCCACAACGTCGCCCGTTTTACGAAGAAGCTCTTGCTGATACGGAATCGCGGATCGATCATCCGTTCGTAATCACTCGCCGGCAGCCGGTAGTTGACGACAGCGTCCTCCGCCTCCTCCGACAGACCGACAAATGCCTTGGTCTCGAAACTCTGTGTCCGTTCGTTCATCAGGCGAAGGATCACCGTATTGAACCCGAGGTTGTCCCTGATCAGTTCGGCGATCATCTGCAGGAGTTCTTTCAGTGGCTTGCGCTTCTGGATCGTGATTCCGATCTGGAGTATTTTTTCGAGGCTTTCGACGCGCCGCATGAGATCCCGCGAGTGGTCCTGCTGGCGCTGGATCATCGTACTGCTGTCTTCGTAGATGTCGGATGCGACACGGCTGAGCAGCGACAGCTCCGCCTTGACCTTTTCCGCCTCTTCCTTGTTCGTGTCGGCCCGGTGCTTGTGGTAGAAGCCCATCATCAGGAAATTCGACTGAAGGGCGAGCAATCCGGAGACGAGCGCGAAGATATCGGCTACACGCGATGCCTGCAGCATCACCGAAGCGACGGTGCCGCCGGTCAGGCTGGCGGCCACGACGAATAGCCACGACGTGGACAGAAACGCGATAATCGAAAGCAGGACTACCCGTAGCTCGGGTCTGAAAAAATGGACGGCCTTCACCAGCTCGATGAAAACGCGAATGGTCCCCGCAAACAAAGCCGCGGTCCCGAGACCAGCCAGCGACAGCGCGGCGAACTCCGGCTTGGGAATGAAAACATAGATCGCGGCGCCCGCCACGGCAAACACGACGACCTGCAAGCGGAATCGACGGCGGGGGCGTTCATTCTCGTTCGCACTTCCGCCCGCATCGCCACCCCCATCGATGGTTGCCGCGTCGGCCGGGTTGCTGTCCGGCATACAGACCGCGGCCATGTAGAGACACGCAAAATTCAACAGCATGAACAACATCGGGGGATCGCCGCCGCCCGCGACCATCACGCCGGCAAATATCACGGCCACGAGACGGCTGCCGACAAAAGAGAGTGCCGAGAAGGTTCGCGTGAAGAACTGGCTCTGACTGCCTGAGCTCATCTCACGCCAGAACGTAAGAAACACAAGAAATACGAGTACCGCCGACAACGCCAGATACGTCGTCGGAGCCCCGTTGGTGTTTCCTATTTGTGCGATCGGCACCATTGTCTTCGTTTACCTTTGTTCAATCGCCCGCGCGACTACGTCGCGCTGGGCACGTGCCCGCCTATGCGGCGCGTCAGATGGCGCACCTGCCGCACAGACAGCTTGCCCTCTTCCTTGAGTACATCGAGAAAGGCCTCTACCACGTCGGCGTCGAACTGCCGCCCCACATACTCGACCAGTTCGAGCGCAGCCCGCTCCACCGAACGCTGTTGCTTGTACGGCCGCCCCATCGTCATGGACTGGAACGCGTCTATCACGGCCAACACCCGGGCGCCTATGGGGATCTCATCATCCCGGAGCCCCATCGGGTACCCCAGGCCGTCCACTCGTTCGTGGTGATAAAGGATGATGTTGCTTACCAACTCCACAAACTCGAGCGGCCGGATCAACTCGGCGCCCCTCTGCGGGTGGAGTTGAATCGTTTTCATTTCTTCGTCCGTCAAATTCAGAGCCTTGTTCAGGATCTCGTCGCTGATCTCGGTCATGCCGATGTCGTGTACGCTGGCCACGTACTGGATCACGCTCACTTCTTTTTCGCTCAGACCCAGTTTGCGTGACACCTTGACGGCGAGGTCGACGATCGCCTCGATCATCTTTGTTCTCGACTGGTTCTCCAGCATTCTGCGAAACGCCTCGATGGTGTCCTCGAGAAATGCGTGCGAGTCCTCCACGATCCGTACCCGCTCCAGGGCCCGCGATATACGTTCGCTGAACGAAATGA
>CBDVDJ010000530.1:0-2911 GCA_965372695.1 uncultured bacterium | reverse complement strand
ACTGGTACTCAGCGCGGCGGCGGTGACGATCATCCTCGTATTCGCGTTTGCAACGGTTGAAGACACCGGCCGGTCCATCTCTCCGACGAAGTTCACCGAAAAAATCGACATACACGCCGGCACGCGGCTGGTGCTGTGGGACATCGCATGGGAGCTGTTCAAGGAGCACCCGTTGCTGGGCGTCGGAATGGGAGATTACTCGATCGAGGCGGACAAACTGGTCGGCGAGCGAACCGTCACCACGACGACCGACACGCACAACGTCTACCTCCAGGTGCTCGCCACGCGCGGGCTGGTCGGCTTTGTGCCATTCGTGATTTTCTGGGTGGTGGTGCTGCGATCGCTGTTCGGCCGGAAACGGGGGTCACGGAAGGGGTCTCTCGAGTGGCATTACGCGGTGGCTGCCATCGGGGTGACGGTGGCGATCATGTTCGGCGCGCTGACGGAGAACAACATCGACGACGAAGAGGTATTCATCGCCTACATGTTCATCCTCGGGCTCGCCATGAGCGCGCGCTACGCCCCGCCGGGCGCGGATTCGACCTCCGCTCGCGAAGACGAAACACCACCCGATCGATCGTGACGGCGGCGAAGATCGCGATAACGGGCTCGACCGGAACGCGGCCGCGAATCGACCCGAAGAACACCAGCGCCACCGCCGTATGGGCAACGACGACTCCGTAGAGAAACAACAGCTCGCGCCACCTCCGCCGCGTCACGACGATACCCGCCACAAACAGGGGAAACACGACGACCGCGTACAGGAAACCAACGTCGAGGTTCGACGCCAACCGCCCCGCAATCGAGTCCTGGCTCCACCACCACCCGCTTTTGATACCGCTCAGCCCCGATTCGCTCTTGAGCCGCCAGAACCGCGCAAATTTCCACCACATCAACCGCGGAATAAGAGGCTTGTTGGCGCGGAGGAACTCCATACCCTTTTCGCGGGTAAACCGCTCGCGCTCCAGTTCGCCCATGCGCGCGATTTCGGCGGCGTGCGGAAGGCCGTCGAGCGGGGCAACGCCTCCCCGATAGTGGGGGATGTCCACGACTTTCTGGTTGTTCCCCTGGTAAAACGTGATCCCGCCGTGGGTCGTCAAACCGACCCATCCACCAGCTACGGCCTGGTTGCGCAAACTCCACGGCAACAAAATCGCAGCGAACAATACCGCCGCGATCAGTCCGTTGCGAAGACGACAACCCAACCACCCCGACCCGAAAAGAACCCCTGTCCCCAGCATCCATAACGCCAGCGGCAGCCCCGTCGGGCGGGCGAGGGTGGCCGCTGCCATCAACACCGCCGCCGTGAGAACGGTGCGCAGGGAGCCGCCGATGTGTCCGGGGGTGGGCATGACGAGCAGGGCCGTCAGCACGAGCACCATGTAGATGTTTTCCGTCAACAGGTACCCGCTCATCAGAATGAGGAACGGGTTGAGCGCCGCGAGAGCGGCGGCGATGAACCCGACGTTGTTGTCAAAAAAACGCCGCGCCACCCGGAATACGAGGTAGACGAGGAGCATCCCGAGCAGGACCTGGAGGATCCGCGCCGCCGTCACGCTGGGACCAAAGAGCTTGTAGGCGCCGGCGAGCACGACCGGGTAAACGGGCGGCCGGCGGCAGGTGAGGTAGCCGCCGCTACGGTACCCCTCTCCCTCGGCAAGGCTGGTGGCGATCGAGTGGTAGTCGAGCTCGTCGCCACGGATGCCGGCATCCCAGCCGACGACCAGCGTGCTGAACGCCAGCCGGAACAGGCCTGCGGCCACAACTATGACGAGGAGGGTGATGGTGTGTCGTCGTTTCATCGGACCCGATTATAGTCCCGCACCGCCGCCGGTGCCAAACCAGAATACGGGCCGCGGGCAACGAAAAGGCCCCTGGACCTGGCAGTCAGAATCGCGGACCGCTACCCGACGATCTCTGACATCGACTTGGCCTGCGTGAACAACCCGATATAATCACGGCCGCCCGCCTTGCTGTCGGTGCCCGACATGTTGAAGCCGCCGAACGGGTGGACCCCGACGAGCGCGCCGGTGCACTTGCGGTTGAAGTACAGGTTACCCACGTGGAATCGCTTGCGCGCTTGTTCGATATGATCGGGGTTGTTCGAGTAGAGCGCGCCCGTGAGGCCGTAGATCGTGTTGTTGGCGATTTCCAGACCGTGCTCGAAGTTCTTCGCCTTGATCAACGCGAGCACGGGACCGAAGATCTCCTCGAGCGAGATGGTCGCGTCGGGGGCGACGTCGCCGAAGACCGTCGGCTGGATGAAGTAACCGCGCCCCGAAGCCCGCATTCCACCGGTGAGGAGCTCGCCCTCGGTCTTGCCGGTCTCGATGTAGCCCAGGATACTCTCGCAGGCCGCTTCGTTGACGACAGGGCCCATGTAATTATCGGCCGCTTCGTACGGCACCCCCTGCTTGATCGCGTTGACCTGGGGGAGCAGCTTCTCGACGAATTCGTCGTACACGTCCTCGTGGATGATCGCCCGCGAGCAGGCCGAGCATTTCTGCCCCTGGTAACCGAACGCCGAACCCAGCACGTTCTTGACCGCGTCGTCGACGTTACAATCGCTGTCGACGACGATCGAGTCCTTGCCGCCCATTTCGAGGACGGCGCGCTTGATCCAGATCTGCCCTTCCCGGGTCACGGCCGCTTCCTGGTTGATCCTCACGCCGACCTCCACCGAACCGGTGAACGCGATGAACCGCGTCTGCGGGTGCTGTACGATGTAGTCTCCAACGTCGGCACCGCTGCCCGGGATGTAGTTGACGACTCCGGCGGGGAGTCCCACCTGCTCCAGCACCTCCATGAACTTTGCCGCGATGACGGGGGCGTCGCTCGAGGGCTTGAGGAGAACGGTGTTACCGGCGACGAGCGCAGCCGTCGTCATGCCGGCCATAATGGCGAACGGGAA
>CBDVDJ010000529.1:0-2914 GCA_965372695.1 uncultured bacterium | reverse complement strand
AGCAAGATATACACCTCCGTGGCAGAGGCGGGGTCAAAGCCGGATAATTATGTCCACATCTATTATACCACGGATTCCGCCCGGCGGCGCTTCAGGCGCCGCGATTTGTGCCGCGCCAGGGGACAATCATCGGGACACGCGACTGGTACTCGCGGTACGGATCGCCGAAAGCCGCCGCCAGGTCTCGTTCCTCGAGCCGCGTGGCCAGGACGACCCAGACCGTCCAGATCACATTGAAGAGCACGCGGTCCCACGTCAGCACCGGGTACGCCCAAATAACCATGAGCACGGCGAGGTAGAGCGGGTGGCGGACCATGCGGTAGGCGCCGCGAATCGTGAGCGGCATCGAGTTCGGGGCGTCTTCCCGGCGCGTGGCGCGAAGCGGCCCCAGTCCGAAGGTGTCGAACGATCTCAGAGAACGCACTCCCCAGGCGAACAAGACCACCGCCACCGGGATCAGCGCCCGCAGCGCCAGGCGCGGGAGACCGCCCAGTTCGAAGAGCCTCCCCGGCGTCTCCTGCCACAGCACGACCAGCACCAGCAGGACGGCCCCCGACGCAATCGCGTACACGGCGCCGTGGTAGCGCGGCGGGATCGCTCCCGCCATCCGCTGCTTGAACGGCGCGCGGATCATCACGCTGTGCTGGAGGAAGAAGCCGAGGGACAACACCGCGTCCACGGCGAGCGCACCCGCATCCCCAACGCCGAGATCGACCCACCCCAACGGGCCCCACACCAGAAACGCGCCGACGAGCAGAAGCGACGAGCCTCCGATAACCCCGGCGGCCGCGGCGACGAGATTTCTTCTGGCCATCCGGATCATCCGGACCACCCCGTGAACAAACCCGCCACCGTCCCGGTCATACACGTCGCGATCGTTCCCGCCACCACCGCACGGATCCCCAGCGATACGATTTCTTCGCGGCGCTCGGGCACCATCGCCCCCATTCCCCCGATCATGATTCCCAGGCTCCCCGGGTTGGCAAACCCGCACATGGCATACATCACGATCAGGCGGCTGCGGTCGCCGAGCGCACCGGCGTCGAGGCCGGCGAGGTCGACGTAGGCGATGAACTCGTTGAGAATGGTCTTGGTCCCCATCAGCGACCCGGCCGTCACCGCCTCGCTCCAGGGAATCCCGGTGAGCCACATCACGGGCGCCATCACGTAACCGAGGAGCCGCTGCAGCGTCACCGGCCGCCCGCCCGCGTCGGGGAACGCGCCGATAATAATATTGACGAGGTGAACGAACGCCACCAGGACGATGATCATGGCGACGATGCTCAGCAAGAGCTGGATCCCCGACATCGTCCCCCTGGTAATCGCGTCCATCGCCGAGCGGTACTCCGCCGGCGGCGCGATCCGCCCCGAGGTAACCTCGCCCGTCTCGGGCACCATGATCTTGGCAACCACGATCGCCGCCGGCGCGCTTATGATCGACGCCGTGAGAATGTGACCCAGCGCGTTGGGTATCACGCCGCCGAGTATGTTGGCGTAGAGGACGAGCATCGTTCCCGCGATCGTCGCCATCCCCACCGTCATGATGGAGAACAGCTCGCTCCGCGTCATGTTCTTGAGGTACGGCCGGATCAGCAGCGGCGACTCGACCATGCCGACAAAGATGTTCGCCGCCACGCCGACGCCCTCGGCGCCGCCGATCCGCATCGTGCGCTGGAGCGCCCACGAAAAACCGCGCACGACGAGCGGCAGGACCTTCCAGTAGAACAGCAGCGCCGACAGCGCGCTCATGAAGAGCACGAGCGGGAGGCCGCGGAAGGCGAGCAGGTAGTTGGCCGCCGGGTTGGACATGTCGAACGGCGTCGTCCCGCCGGAGAGGTAGCCGAACAACACCTGCGCGCCGGCCGACGTCGAGTCCTCGAACGCGGTAACGACCTTGTTCAGGTGGATGAAAAGACCCTGGATGGCGGGCAGCTCGAGCAGCACGAGACCGGCGGCCAGCTGCAGCCCCAGCCCGGTGAGCACGATTCGTTTCGACACACTGCGGCGGTCCTCGCTCAACAGCCACGCCAGGCCGATGAACGCGGCCAGACCGAGGAGTCCTTGTAATATTGTCATAGCGGAAACACCGCCGCCGGTACGGTTACGACTCTGACTTCCGGACCGCGGCCCGGTGTCCCTTCGGCGGCGCCTTCTTGTAGCCGTCTATAATATGACGGATGGCAAAAATCGGGTGCTTGAAGATCATGCGCGGACCGGCGTACCTCATGACGGTCTTGACCTGCTCGCGGCGGTCGTGATTGTAACAGTGGATGGGACAGTTGGCGCAGGTCGGCTTGTCCTCCTGGTAGGGACATTTCTCGAGGCGCTTCCCGGCGTACACTGTCAACTCGGCGCACTCGTCGCACATCTCCCCGCCGGAACTGTGGTTGTCGCGGCAGTAGATGCGGATCATCGCCGCCATGGTGCGGCGTTCCCGTTCCAGTCTCGGATGCGTCTTCGTCATAAGTTAGTCACCGCTGACAAAGTACCATCCGCACCCGTCCCGGTCAAGCCGCTCATGGAGCGGCGCACGCCGTTCTTCAGCTCGCTTTCAGCGTACACCCTCGCGCGACAGGTTCTGGATCTGTTCCATCATGTCGTGGTAGTGGGTACCCTTCCAGTAGACCTTGCGGCAACCGGCGCAGCGATAGAACTCGTCGTGAAGTTCGCGGACTTTGCGCGGCAGCGCATCGGCCACCGTCTCCTTGTCCACCCGCTCGATGGGAGAGTTGCACACCATGCACCGCCGGAAGGGGCGTATCTGCGAGTGGAGGTCGAATCGCTCGAGAACCTCGCCCACTTGTTCGTTGGGCGAAATCGACCGCACCCAGTATCCGTGGGTCACGGCGTTAGCCTTGAGCAGCTCGACGTCCCGGGTCAGTATGATCCGCTTTTCATCGGCCGATATCTGTAC
>CBDVDJ010000528.1:0-2915 GCA_965372695.1 uncultured bacterium | reverse complement strand
GCTCGTGGCGTCAACTCTACAATTGAGCAGGTGAAACCATGAAAAGAAACATTCTTTGCATATGCGCGCTCGTATCCGCTGTCCTGTTGACATCTGGTTTGCCCACCGCGGGTCAGGCCGGGTCTTCGCGGGATAACAGCAAGACGAGGAGTAAGTCCGGGTCCGGTCCGATGATCGCCAAGAACTCGGTGGTTGTCACCGGAACGATCAGCGGTTCGCTCCAGGGTCGTATACGCCCCAGCGGCGGCCGCGAAGTTATGATTACCGATCAAACCCGGATCTACAAGACTGGAAAGGGTTCGATCAAACGGGGGACGTATGTCGTCAAAGCGCCGGTGTACGTCATCGGCGTCGAGAGAGACGGCAAGATACACGCCGTCATGATCATCGTGTCGGACTCCAGAACGAACGACACCGGCGGCAAAGTCCGCAAGCTGAGTCCGGACGAGCCAATGTAGGAAAAGCCGGCGGCTTTACCGGCCGCCGCGGAACGGACGGGCGGCCCCTCGACACCGGGGGGCTGCCTCCCCGTCGCCGACTCAGACGCAAGCAAGCAAAATGACAAGAAAGGGTGAGTCATGATACTGAAGGGCTCGATCGCGCTTCTGGTCGCGGGATTGATTTGTTTCGCCGTGTATTCGTTCACATCGAAACCGGACTACACGTCGGTGTACGAGATCGGAAAAAGTGCGCTGAACGCCAAGGTAATGTCCTCGGAGATCTACCCGAAGTCGGCCTACACGAACAACTCGCTGCGGATCAGGATGAAGAACGCGAAGAAGGAAGAGTACCTCTACATCGCCGTCAAATGGTTCCGCAACAACCAGGAAATCTATAATTACAACGACCCCACGCTGGTGCCGTCAAAATTTGTCAAGGGGGACCAGATTCACGCCGAAGTCAACATCCTCGGCCCGGAAGCCCTCGACATGCCGGTCGTCACCCTGCCCGTCACGATCCTGAACACGCCACCGCAGATCATCGAGGCGTCGACGGTGCTGAGGCAGGAGCCATCCGATGTGATCGCGGCGCGCATCAACGCGATCGACGCCGACTCGGACCGGATGAGATACCGTTACCGCTGGTTCATAAATGACCGTGAGGTGCCGGGGCAGACCAAGAGTAAACTCAGCGTGGCCGAGTGCCAGAACGGCGACGAGATCTACGCCGAGGTCGTCGCCATGGACGGAGACGACGAATCGCCGCCGAAGAAGAGTGAGCCCCTTCGCATCGGCAGCAACGTAATCCAGATCACGTCGCAGCCGCCGCAGTCGGTTGGCGCGGACCGGCGCTTTAAGTATCAGGTCTCCGCGACGGGGCCGGAGCCGGAAGCGATCGTTTATCAGCTGATCAGCGGACCGGCGGGAATGAAGATGTCGAAGTCGGGTGCCGTCGAGTGGGAGATGCCGAAACCGAAGCTCGGAGAACAGCTGTTCGAGGTCGTGATCCGGGTTTCGGACATCAGCGGCGGCGAGGCATTTCAGGAATTCGCGATCAACGTCTCGGGTAAACGTCACTGAAGCTACCCGGTCTCGGGTAAACGTCACTGAATCTACCCGCGCGAGTCGCCAGAACCCGTTTGTGGGGTCACGGGGTCGAGTACCCCGGGGCCCCTTTTTTCGTATTCTACCGTCCGCTCAGGATGTGGTCGAAATAGTCGAGGTGTTGACTCGCCGTCACCGTGGAGTTGTATCTCGTCTCGATCAGCCGCCGGGCGTTCTGCCCCAGCCGGCGGCGTTCGTCGTCGTCGTCGAGCAGTCGCCTGATGCGGTCGGTCATGTCATCGAGGGTGGTGCAGATCACTCCGGCGCCTTCTCCCGCGATCAGGCCGTCGACGTCGACAAACGAGACCACCGGCGTATTCCTCGCCCACGCCTCCAGAAACGCGTTCGGAAACCCTTCCCAGGCCGACGTATTGACCAGCAGGGATGCCCGCGCAAGGTACCCGTAGACGTCCCGCGACGGGATGAAACCGGTAGTGGAGAGGTTCGGGATATCGGCGGACTCACGGAAGATTCTGTCGCCGAGCGACGAGTCTCCCGGCAGTTTTCCGCCAATCATGACGAACCGGCGGTCGGGAATCCGGCGCGCGAGTTCGAGAAACCTCTCGGGATTTTTGACCGCCCGGAAGCCCCCGATCCATACCACCGACCCGTCCTCGTCGTGTCCCTCCCGGTCGGCCGGATCGACGGTTGTCGGAATGACCCGGCAGTCCCTCTGGAGCCGGTCCCGGCACAACTGTGCCTGGGTTTCGTTCTGCGCGACGATGCCGGCGGCGTTTTTGAGCCCCCAGAAGTAAATCAGCTTGTCCCGTGGATTCCCGATGACGACGTCGCGCCAGGAAAAGTCGGAATCGCTCCCCGCGAAGTAGACGAACGGCCTGCCGTTCTTCTTGCAGAACCACGACGTCAGACCGCTCACGACCCCCGCGCAGTGCTGGAAGTAAACGTCGGCGTTCGCGCGCTCGAGCGCGCCCAGCAGGCCCGTCGTGCGGGGATGGAGAAACCGGAACACGGGCACTCCGCTGCGGTTGAAATAGGCGTTGTGCGCCGGAAACGGCAGTGTGCGCCCCTCTTCGAGGTCGGTGACCACCAGTTCCACGTCGGTTCCCGCCGCCGCGAACGCCCTCGCCAGCACGGCGGCCTGGACTTCGGCGCCTCCAAAACGGCCACCAGTCTGGTTGTGGAAATAAGGAACGATGTTGAGGGCAACAATGCAGATTTTCATGCGTGACCTTGTGTTACTTCGGACAGCCCCTCCCGGCGAGTGCAGCCGCGAAGCGTCGCGCGCTATCAATTTGCGCTGCGCGTGATGAGAGGGATTTTCATTTTATCATGGCGCAACATCTGTTATAAAGACAAAACGTTAGCGGCGTCGGCCCGCGCCGCCGAAAGGGCGACCGACTCGATGAACCC
>CBDVDJ010000527.1:0-2925 GCA_965372695.1 uncultured bacterium | reverse complement strand
CTTCATGGTCACACCTCCCTAAAAGTTGTAGCCGAAGTTGGCGCCGAAAATCCATGCGAACGAGTCGTACGTCCCGTTGAAGCCGTCCTGGCTCAGACCGTCGGTGCTGCGTTCGCTTCTAATCAGGGTGAGCGCAAAAGCATCGATCACCCACTTTTCCACGCCGTAACCACACCCGAGCGAGATGCCGTGCCGGTCGGCGTCGGCGAGCAGCGGGCTCATCGACTCGGTCGGCTGCGGCGTCGGGTCGTAGTAGTACCCCCCGCGGAGGTCCCATTCGGCCGTCAATTCATACTGTACGCCCGAGCGGATGCTGAGGACGTTTTCGAATCTCTGCGGGCGAGCGGTGTCGAGTGCGGGGTCTTCGAACCGGAATTCGAGCTCCTGGAATACCGACCAGCCGAAGTAGTTGAAGTCGACCTCGACCGTCCACCTCTCCTTGAAATTGTACGCGCCCGCGATCGAGAGCAGCCACGGGAGATTCACCGTGGTTGCGACCCCCTGGTTCTGGGGGAGCACCGTCGATACCACCGCGTCCAGCTGGGGACTGCCGGAAGCGACCTGGGTAAAGGCGGCGTCGCCGGTGACGACCGCTTCGACCTTGCTCCGGTACGAGGCGCCTAAAGTGACGCCGCTGAACGGGCCGACGAGAACTCCCAGGTTGCCGCCCCAGTCGAGGCTGCTGTTGCCCTCGATATCGGTGGTGGCGACGTTGAGCATCCCTGATCCGTTCGGGTCCATTTTTTCCGAATACAGCCTCAGGTCGACCAGTGTGTAGACCGCCTGGACGCCGCCGCCGATGGCGATTTTCTCGTGGGCCCGCCACGCGATGGACGGGTTGAAGTAAAACGTCTTCAGGTCCACGTAGTACGAGATGTGCCTTCCCGCGAATGTCGCTTCGTCATTCCAGTACTGGCCAAGCCCGTAGGCGTTGAAGATCCCGAGACCCGCCGTGAGCCCTTCCCGGAACTGCCACGTGACGAAGGCATTGATGGGCGGAAACACCATCGTGCCCGTCTCTCCCGTGGTGCCGTAACCGGGGTCGGGGTCGACCCCCGCGAAACTGGTGCCGGTAAAAATCGTCGATACACCCAGGTAGAGCTGGGTGCCCTCGAGATCGGCGATTCCCGCCGCGTTAAAAAAAATGGCCGATGGATCGTCGGCCTGAGCCGTGAATGCGCCTCCCATACCGAGTGCTTTGGCGCCGGCCTCGAATATCGAGAAACCCGCGGCAAAGCACGTCCAGGGTATAGAGACGCTCACCGCGACAAACGCGATGATTCGTGCAACCCTTCGCATAGAGAGCCTTTCGTTGGGGGGGGATAACGCCGATTGAACGCTGTCTGAGATCGCGGACAGTATAGCAGAGGGTGTCGGGCGCACAAATAAAGACTTTCCTTTCCGCTACAACCGTGGCTGGCCAGAGCCGCGATTGTCTGATAGTCTGTTATGAACAAATAGAATCCAAGGAGGAGTTTATTATGATGAGAGTTATCCACATTGCGATCGCGGTGATCGTCATTGTCGGTGTCGCGGCGGTCGCCACCGTGGTGGCGCAGGGAGATACGGTAGAAGAAAAGTCGACGGGCAAGCAGTTTCCCAAAACTGTCTCGTTTGCCGGCGATTACAAGACGTTCGACCTCGAAGTGACCGGCGTGGGGCTGCGCAAGAAATACTGGGCCAAGGTGTACGGGATGGCGCACTACATGGAAGGCGGCCAGAAATACGAAAACAAGGACGCCGCGTTGACCGCCGCGCTGAGCGACCAGTACGCCAGGCAGATCACGATGATATTCGTCCGCGACGTCGACGCCGAGAAAATCGAGAAATCGTTCCGCGACGGGTTCAAGAAGAACGCCTCCAAGTCCGAGATGGAGGAGATCGAGATCATGGTCGAACAGTTCGCGGGATACTTCTTTGACGACATAAAGAAGGGCCACAAGTTTGTGTTCCAGGTGGCGCCGGGCGGGAATGTCAACACGATCATCCGCGGGGAAGAGCAGGGTCCCATCAGCAGCGTGACGTTCGCGCGCGTGCTGTGGCGGATCTGGCTGGGCAAACACTCACCCGTGGACCGTAACCGGCTGGTCGAGATGATTGTCGAGGATTGATCGTTCGGCCATTTCGGCGGTCGGCACTCCGGCTGGCCGCCGCCGCTGTCATTCTGTGCGCCGGTGCCGGCGCGCGGGGCGCCGACGTTGGGTACCAGACGTGGTTCGACTATAATGCCGGGTGGAAGACGAAGGGCGGACTGACGCTGTTCGGGGATGTCGGGCTGCGGAGAAACCACGTGGATCCCCGCTGGTGGAAATACGTTTTTCGGCCCAGCGTCGGATACGAATTCGACCGCTGGACTCTCGCCGGCGGTATTGGCAACTTCTACACCGATCTCGCCGGTGTCCTCAGTATATACGAACTCCGCCCGTGGCAGGGGGCGCGCGTTTCCTGGCCCGGGGCCCCCGTTCGTTTGACCCACCTCTTTCGCCTCGAGGAAAGGTTCTTCTTCGACACCGACGATGGGAACTCGTTGTTCCGGCTGCGGTTCCGCTATCAGGTGGGCACCCGGTTCGTGTGGACACGGTCCGGGTCCGGGTGGGGCTGGTATTCGCCGCTCTCGGTCGAGGCGTTCTTTCAGTTCGACGACAACGCCGACGAGCGTTTCGGCGAACAGGCCAGGGTCACCGCCGGTATCGTCCGCGCGTTCAACCCGCGCTTCAGGGTCGAGCTCGACCTCCTCTGGCAGCAGACCGCGCAATTGTTCGACCTCTACTCGGATAACGAGCTGTACCTCCGGGTACGCGTGTTCCAGGTCTTCTGAGGATTCAGCTTCGCGGGGCGGCGCCGGTGGTGGACGCGGCGCCCGCGCCGCTGTTATACTCCCGCCGAGTCTTACCTGCAATGAAGTCTAAAGATACACCCACACCC
>CBDVDJ010000526.1:0-2927 GCA_965372695.1 uncultured bacterium | reverse complement strand
CAGGGATGGCGAGGTAGACTTCCGGCCGAACGAGACTTGCCAGCGCGATGGCGACACCGAGAAATGCCGCCGAACGCTGGCTCCGGTACGCATGAACCGACGCGAGCGCCATGAGCAATACGGCCAGTACCGCGGTGGATGTTTCCATACTCAGCGCGGTCCAGCGAACGAACCACGCGTCGGCGGCGAACACGACGGCGGCGAGCGATGCCGTCCACCGCCTGCCCCCGAGCGCGATCACGAGCGTGTAGAGCACGAGGATCGAGGCAAAACCGGCCAGCCACGACAGCACGCGGCTGATCGTGATGAGCGTATCCCCACCGCCGGTGATGGCTCCCAGCGCGGCCAGTTCCATCACCCACAGCGGGCTCGTGGTACCGAACGACACCTCTCCGGGGTTGAAGCTGTATTCGCCGCGTTCAATGACGTTGTTTGCGTATTGAATGTGGATGAACCCGTCGTCGGTAAACCCGTCCCGCAGCGGCATCAGCAGGAGCAGCAGTACAAAGAGAGGGATGGAGATTTCCAGCGCGCGTTTCATCATGACGGGTATCCGCCTCCGGGGCCGGTGCCGGAGACCCGGTCGAGCAGCCGGGCGAGGTCGCCGGCCAGCGCTTCGCGGCTGAATTCAGGGCGCTGTGACAAATCGAATCTGCCGTCCAGGGTACCGGACTCGAAATCTCGGTACAACCCGGCCAGTACGTCGGCCAGCGCGCCCGGGTCGTCCTGGTCCGCCACGACGCCGCGGCGCAGGTCCGCGACGAGTCCCGCCGCTTCACCCTCGGGCGCCAGCGCCAGGACGGGCCTGCGAACGCCGATGTACTCGTACAGCTTGCCGGGCACCATTCCCTTGTAGTCGGGATTGACGTGCTTGATGAGGAGCAGTATATGCGAGCGTCTCTCCAGCCGCAACGTCTCATCGTGAGGCATCGTGTCGCGGAATTCGACCACATCGCCGAGTCCGAACGTCCGGACGGCCGCCTCGTTCCGGTCTTCCCTCGCGCCCGCAAAGACGACGCGTATCCGCCGGCGGATCCGGGGCGCGCGTTCGATCAACGTTTGCAACCCCCGCAGGAACGGAAGTGCCGTCCGGTTCTGCGTCAGCATCCCGGCGTGTGTGATGCGAAAGATATCCCGGGGCGGCTCGTCATCGTTCACCGCCGCCACTTCGGCTGCGTCAAAGCCGTTCGGAATACGGGTAATGCCCGGCGTATCCGGATAGACGCGGCGCATATGCTCCTCGTGCCATCTTGTCGCCACGACGGCATGCGCCCGCGAACAGACAATTCTTTCCAGCCGGCGGTGTAACGCCGCGTGCACCGGAGTCGGGGGTTTGAACAAGTAGAGATTCATCCACGGGTCGCGAAAATCTGCGACCCAGGGTAATCCGGTTCGGCGGTGAACGTCGAGAGCGGCGAGATGGCTGCTTTCCGGCGGCGACGTCGAATAAATCGCGTCGAAACTCCCGCTCGAAACCGCTTCCAGCGCGGCCCGCCTGGCGAACGGCCGCCAACCCGCATAACTGTCGGGCACGAGGAAGAACGACGCGAGCCGCCGCGCCACGGAGAAGGCGCCGGCGGACCGTTTCTGCGACGCCCCCCCACCTCCACCACCCGGTTTCCCGCCCCGCAACCGCGCCAGAACGGCCTGGCCGCTCATCGTGTCGGTCCGGATCACTTCACACGAATCCGGGATCTGGGACTCGAGGCGTTCGTCGCGAATCCAGAACGCGTCGCCGCGCGGCGCGACAACGGTCGTCTGCCAACCGTACCGAGGCAGGTACTTCACAAAACTCAAGGGACGGTAAACTCCCCCGCCGGCCATGGGCGGAAAAAACGGAATGATCATGAGCAGACGATTCATCATACGACCCGGCGCGCGATCGGGCCCAGACCGCGCCTTTCCATGAGAGAGATCAACGCCTCCCGTTCACTGGACGTGAACAAACCCAGCGTCTTGAGCATGACGCGAAACAATACCAGCGCAAGCAAAAAGAGTACTAACTTGACGGCGAGCGCCGCCGGCGAAGGCGCCATGAGAACGCCGGCAGCGAGTACCGGCGCGAATGCCACGGCACCCGCGATGGCCGAACGGGCGACAGCGGCCATCACGCCCCCGGCCCCGAGGGCGAATCGGGACAGCGAAAGGGCGAGCGCAAACTGGACGATCGACGCGAACACCTGCGCGGCGCCGGCGCCTGCCAGTCCCCAGGCACTTCCGAGGAGGAATAACAGGACGACGTACGTCGCCGCCCACGCCAGGTCACAGTACAACGCGCGGCGCACCTGGTCCAAAGCCTTCATGACCGCCGTCAACGGCGCCGTCATCGCCGTAAAGGGGATCGACACTGCCAGGATGCGCAACAGAGGCACCGCCGCCTCGTAGCGCGCGTTCGAAACGAGTCGGATCAACTCCGGCGCCAGTGCGACGAGAGACAGCGCCGCAGCGGTGGCCACGGCAGTGTTGAACTTGAAGAATACGGTGGTCGACGACACTATAGACTCCGCCCGGCCCTCGGCGTCCAGGCGTGATATCTCGGGCTGAAAGGCCAGCACAGGAACGCTGAGGAACCGGTTCGTCAACCTCAACAAACGCGAGCCGATGTGAAACTGGGCGAGGATCTCCAGGGCGAGCACCCGGGCAAGAAGGTAGCGGTCCACATCGGTAAACGCCACGGCAACGAGACTCATGCCGGCGGCACCGAACCAGTATTCGCGGTAGCCAATACCCGCCGTGTCCGTCGTCCCGCCGGGCGCCACCTCCCTGAACAGCATCCGGAAATACCAGGGAAGTCCCGCGATGCAGGCGGCAAGCGACGTGACTCCAAGGATCATGAACAGGCGCGTCAGGGTCAACTGATCTCGCCAGATGAACAACCACGCAACCTGTACGGCAAGCGACGCGACTTCGAGCACGACCTGCGCGGG
>CBDVDJ010000525.1:0-2929 GCA_965372695.1 uncultured bacterium | reverse complement strand
CGGCCCGAACCGCCGTCATGGGTTGACCTGCCCCCCGGGATCGGTCCACACTATGGACACAGCACATGTAGTAATTTAAATAGTTAGAGTCAGTTTCAACGGAGTCCCCATGTGAAAGCCCCCCGCCTCGAAGCGGGGGGCTTTTTATCGATAAATCTCGCAAAATTCCCCCCTGCCGTGTGATTTCCGGGCGATTGTAGTGTCCTATATCCAAAAGGGGGATTTGCCATGCAACGACTTCGTATAGCGATATGTCTATCAATCGGAATCAGCGCCGCCATGACCTTCAGCGCTTCTGCCGGCGCCGGAGTTCAAACCTATTTCGAGGACTTCACGACCAAACAATTCTGCGACACGATCAATACGACCGCCTTGTGGGACACAGTAACGGGTCAACTGAGATTCCCGCCGTATCCGGTCACGCACGTGGGTACCGAAGACACGCCCGGGCACGCCCGACAAGTGTTCGTCACCGGAGACCACGCGTACATAGCGGACGACACGCACGGTCTGCAGATCATCGACATCAGCGATCCCGCCAATCCCACGCTCGTCGGCACATACGCCACGTCCATTTACGCACAAGATGTGTACGTATCGGGGAACCACGCGTACGTGGCATGTTACTTCAACGGATTGTACGCGATCGATGTCAGCAATCCGGCCTCTCCCACGCTGGCCGACAGCATAATCGTGCCGGGCATCGTGATGAGCGTCACCGTCGCTGGTGACCGCGCGTTCCTGGCTTGCGATAGCAGTGGCGACCTTCAGATAGTCGACATCACCAATCCCTATCAGCTCGCCATCGCGGGGAGCTGCAACATCCCCGGCATTGCGAAGGATGTAGCTGTATCGGGTGACTACGCGTATGTCATTGCCTATACCGGCGGTATCCAGATCGTCGACATCAGCGACACGAGCGCGCCGGTCGTGGTGGGCAGTTACGTTACACCGGGTAATCCCCTTGGCGCCCAGGTGGAAGGCGACTATCTCTATGTCGCGGACCGGGCCAACGGCGTCGAGATTCTCGATATCAGCAATCCGATCGCGCCCGCGCCGGTCGGGAATTTCGATACGGCTCACTGGTGCCAGCAGGTGTACGTCTCGGGCAACCGTGCGTATTCGGCGTCCTACTACGAGGGACTCGAGGTCATCGATGTCACCGATCCGTCGTCACCCGTCGGATTGGGAAGCTACGTGGTCCCCGACTTTGCGATCGGGGTAATGGTGGCCGGGAACCACGCTTTCGTAGCGGCATTCAATACTGGGCTCGTGATACTCGACGTCGGCAAATTGATGAACGGAGCGCTTGCTGGGAGCTACGATACTCCCGGCGCCGCGTGGCGGCTCCGGACGGCCGGCGACCTGGCGTTTGTGGCCGACGGTTTTTCAGGGCTGCAGATAATCGACATCTCCGATCCGGCCGCACCGACACTCCTTGGGAACTACAATACGCCCGGCGAGTCGTGGGACGTCGACGTATCGGGTGACTTTGCGTATGTCGCGGATTTCCCGTCCAACGTCCAGGTGATCGATATTTCCGACCCGACGACGCCCGTACTGGCCGGCTCATACACGACAGGCGGCCAGGTGTCCGACGTTCGGGTGGACGGCGATCACGCGTTTGTGGCCGATGGATACGCGGGTCTCAAGATCCTCGACATCACCGATCCAACCAGCCCGGTTCTGCTGGGAAGCTATAACACCTCGAGTTGGTCATACGGCGTAGAGGTCTCGGGTAATCACGCTTATGTCGCGGATTGGATGGATGGCCTCAAGATTATCTCCATTGCCGACCCAACGGCCCCCGTACTCGTAGGGAGTTACGATACCCCCGGCGAAGCGAGGGCGGTCGCCGTATCGGGGGACATCGCGATTGTGGCGGACTACAATATGGGGATTCAGATAGTCGATGTCAGCGTCCCGACGTCACCGACTTTACTGCACAGCCTTGGCGCCGGTGAAACGTGGGATGTGCAGATCAACGGGGATATCGCCGTTCTGGCGACGACCGACTGGGGACTCAAGGTATACGATATCTCGGATCCGGCCAATCCCGGCCAGTTGACGAACTACAACACGCCCGGTACGTCACGCGGCGTATTCATGGCCGGCGATCACGTGTTCGTCGGTGACCACACGTCGGGACTGCAGATTGTGCAGGTGTTGCAGAGCGGGTTTGACCTGAACGGATCCTACGGACTGTCCCTCGTTGTTGACGGCGCCGACGATCCGATCCTGCGCCTGAAGCTGACGACGACGCAGACCGATTCGATCAGTTGGCACGTCAGTGCCGATGACGGCAACAGTTGGAAATCGATCGATCCCGGCGCGGACTGGCTCAAACCGGCCGGCGCGGGAACTGATCTGCGTTGGGGGGCCGTGCTCGAATGGAGTGGACCGGGCGATCGCCCCACGGTTGACCAGTTCGAACTGAGTTGGCTTATCGATACCCCCGATATCGACTCGATCGTTGATGTTCCCGGCGACCAGGGCGGCTGGGCGTACCTCCACTTCTCGCGCTCCGGCTACGACTTTGCCGACGAATCGTCCACGCCGATCGTGGCTTATAACGTCCATCGGCGCGTCGACGATCCCGCGCTGGTCTCTGCCGTTCTCGACGGCGGCGCCGAGATAGCCGGCGACCGCGAGGTAACGACATCGAAAGGTGACAAGATCTCGCTTTTTGCGGCACCTCCGGGCGGACACCGTGTCCTCGAGTACGCCGGCGACTTTTATGTCACCCCGGGGGCGGCGTCCGCGCAACATCCGGGTGTGTGGTCGGTCGTCGCAACCGTGTTCGCACAACAGGTGGCCGACTACATCGCGCTCGTACCCACCACCGGCGATTCCTCGGCCACAGTACCGTACTCGCACTATTACATCTCCGCGCACACGACCATCCCGTCCGTGTTCTTCGACAGTTCCG
>CBDVDJ010000524.1:0-2948 GCA_965372695.1 uncultured bacterium | reverse complement strand
TTTATCCCACAAAAAAACCTTCCCTGTGTTGCCTGCGGTTAGAATGCTGCGGGGAGAAACAACATTCTGTGCAGTGGCAAAAACCGTGCAACACAAGGGAAGGGCTATTTTTTCTGTTATTTTCGGTCTGTAAATCGCCGATCCGGTCTATCCTACTACCTTTCTGACGACTTATACTATTGGAATTCTAGCAATTGCAGCCAAAAAATCAACTAATAGTTGCTTTTTGGTGATGAAATAATTAGGTACCCATATGCGTACGCCCGGCACGGGGCAATTTCAGCACAGACCTGCAATTACTTACCCGCAACAGGCTTACGCCGTCAACAGGGCAACGGGCGGCTGATACGGATTGGATTGCCACCAACGTCCGTGTGCGTTACCATATTCGAGACCACTAACTTGTCAACGAAAGGAGCGTGAGGATGGACAGGGAAACGCTCAAGAAGAAAACTGTCGCCGAGCTCAAGGAGATGGCCAGGAAAATCCCTGACGTCAAGGGACTCTCGTCGATGAAAAAGGACGACCTGGTGGAGCTGCTCGCCGGCGCCGACAAAGGGCCAGGGCCGGCCGCGGCGACACCATCGACCGGCAAGACCGGCGCGCCCGTCGACAAATCGGAACTCAAGCGGCGCATCCATGCACTCAAGAAAGAGAAGCGGGAAGCCATCTCGCAGAAGGACCATGCGCGCTCCCGCGAGTGCAACCGGCAGATCCATCATTACAAGAGACGGCTCCGGAAACTCGCGAAGGGAAAACAAAAATAGCAGGAAGCCGGCCGCGTCAGAGATACAGGATCTCGCGGTCGTCACAAGAGACTTCGAGCATCGTGGCCAGGCCGGCGATCGCATCGACCCGCCGGCTGACGTCACCCGGCTCGAGACCGAGGTACTGCATCGAATTGCTGCACGCGTAGACGAGGACCTCGCCATCTCCCTGGCGGGCGCGTTCCAGGACGTCGTAGAGGGATGGCAGGTTGGCAAGGTCGAAGCTGCGATCCAGCGTGCGGTGCCAGTCGGGGGCATCGGCTGAAGCTTCGCCCCGGCGGCCCGCCGACGGCGTCAATCCCATCTCGTCCCACGCACCGGCCATGAATGAACCGAGGGCGTGATAAAACAGAAACAGGTAGCACGTCCGCCCGGTGCTGGCGGCGGTCGCGATCATGTTGACGGCCTGATAAATCCGATCGTACCCGTCGCTGTGAAGGAATATGCAAAGAGGTTTCGGCATCAAGCCATTATACCCCAACGAACGCCCCCATGTTGCCGTCAATATGGCCATGAGCCTCGACGGCAAGATATCGACGTACAGGCGTGAAGAAATTTCGCTCGGAACCGAGCACGACCGGCGTCTCATGGATGTCCTTCGCGCCGATGCCGACGCCGTCATCGTGGGGTCGGGCACCGTCCGGCACGATGGTTTCCCGATCCGGATCCGTTACAGCGACCTGGAGGCGGAGCGAGTCGCCCACGGCCGCACACCACATCCGGTCAACGTCACCATGAGCCGGAAACTGAATGTTCCATCGACGCGGCCGTTCTTTCGTCATCCCGACACCGAAAGAATCGTATTCACGACGCGCGCGGCGCCGGCCACGCGGGTCAAGCTCATATCACGCTTTGCCGAAGTGATCACACTCCGCAGCCGCACCATCTCACCCACCGCCGTCCTCGCCGAACTCTCCCGCCGGGGAATGAGGCGCGTGCTGCTGGAAGGGGGGGGCGAGCTGCACTTCGCGTTCGCCAGGGAGGGCGTGATCGACGACCTCTATATCACTCTGACACCGCGTCTCATCGGCGGCGTCACCTCCCCCACGGTCCTCGATGGAAAGGGCTTTCTCGCCGCCGACCATATCGATCTGCGACTCGTCACCAGGAAGCAGATCGGCGACGAACTATTTCTCAAATACAGCGTCGTCAGGACGAGCGGCGAGACAGCCGCTCTCTGATCCCTGCGAAGAACTCGTAGGGGACGTGCGGTTCTCCGAGGCTGTCTCTGCCGGCAAAGCCGTGAAAATCGGATCCACCCGACTTGAGGAGGCCTCGTTCCTCCGTTATCCGCACGAGCCGCGCAGCAGTTTCCGGCGTGTGCTGGGAGTGGTAGACCTCGACCCCGTCGAAATCTTCTTCGAGCAACTCGTTGAAACCTTCCATGTCGTCGAGATAAAACCCGGGATGGGCCACGAATGCCAACCCTCCGGCGTCGTGTATGTAGCTGACCGCGTCCGCGGGACTCATCTTGTACTTTTCGACGTAGGCGGGACAGTTTTCGCCGATGTACTTCCTGAACACCTCGTTGAAATCGCTCGCGTAGCCGCCCTTGATCAGCGCTTCCGCGATATGGGGTCTGCCGAGCGCGCCGGCGCCCGACCTTTCGAGTATCTCCCGCGCGTCGAGCTCGATACCCATCGCGCCGAGCTTTTCCACGATTTTCAATCCCCGGTTCTCCCGGGTCTCACAGAAACGGCGGAGCATTTCCTGCAGAGGCCCGTCTTCAACGTCTACTCCGTATCCCAGAATGTGCAGGTCGCTGCCACGGTGAATGCAGCTGAGCTCGACGGCCGACACTGTTTCCAGCCCGACGATCTCCGCAGCTTCCTCGTACTCCGGAACTCCCTCGAGACAGTCGTGGTCGGACAGCGCCACCGCCGCCAGTCCCTTGCGCACCGCCAGATCTATTAATGCAGCGGGTTCGAGTTGACCGTCGGAATAGGTCGAGTGCATGTGCAGGTCGATCAGCCTGGGCTGTTGCATTCGTTGTGATCCTGTCAGTTGAATGTCGTTGGCTTACCGGGATAAAAAAATACGATGAATCCGGGCCGAATTCAAGTACGATGACGTTCCAGTCCATCAACTTGCCACCCCTTCAGGAACGGGAAATCCAGTGAAATCGAAATCCAAGACCCGCAACAGGAACATCCTCCTCTACGCGGACAGCGAATCCGACGC
>CBDVDJ010000523.1:0-2955 GCA_965372695.1 uncultured bacterium | reverse complement strand
GATCTGTTTGGCGAGCACGCCCTCGAAGTACCATTCGATATTTAACGGTGGGGTTGGGATGGCGGGAAGCAAGGGAGACCGGCTTCTTTCCCAATTGATCTAACCCGGCCATAAAGCCCCCCGGCCCAGCCTGCGCGACCCTCCGGCCAGCGGATTTCCGGTCGATCTGATCTCCTCGAATTCTGGTTTTTTCTTACCTCTCGTTGTGATTCCAGACCTTCCCATGTGTCCTACGTTCAGAACCGGCTCGCAAGCCCGGCGCCCGATCCGGGGGCGCCAGGGGAACGACCGGCTCAACGAATTCCAGAAACATCACTTACAGACGTATTCCATCGCAGTATTGAGTTCAATGTATGACCGCGGGCTGGTGGCAGCCGAAACGAGGGAGGTTGGTTATGAGACTTTTTTGTCGATTGATTTGGTGTCTTTCTGTGGTTTTTCTAGTGCCGCAGGGGGTGATGGCCCAGGGGTATCCGCTGGAGAAGGTGAATGTGGTGGGTAGTGGCGGCGGGAGTTCATTCAATGGGTCGGGGTATCTGCGCGACACTATCGGTGAGGCTTTTGTGGGTGTGATGGGCAACGGGGGTTCCAACAACAACCGGTCGGGCTACTGGTACATGGTTGACGGGATGCACATTGGCCCGACGTCGGCGGTGTTCATCACGAGCTTTGAACTGGAGTCGAGTCTGAGGGGGGTGGTTCTGGCGTGGCGTATTGGCCACGCGGACGGCCTGGCAGGATTCAATGTCTACCGGTCGGCGCGCGAGAACGGTGGCTTCGAACGGATCAACGAGGTCCTGATCGGTGCGGGTGAGACGGGAGAGTACCTGGATGGGGATGCGCGGCCGGGCCGGGAATACTGGTACCGGCTGGGTGCGGTGGACGAAGACGGGGAGTTCTTCTCGGCGGCGATCATGGCGCGCACGGCGCCGCGTGAATTGACGCTCTTTCCGAACTATCCGAACCCGTTCAACCCGTCGACGACGGTTTCGTTCTATCTGCCGGAACGGGAGCACGTGGTGCTCACTATCTACAACGTGCAGGGGCAGCGGGTGAAACGGCTGGCGGACGAGGCGCTGGATTTTGGTATGCACGAACTGGTCTGGGACGGCACGGACGATCGTGGTAATGCGACGAGCAGCGGGGTCTATTTCTACCGCCTGACGGCGGGCAGGAAGAGCATCACCCGGAAGCTCACGATGTTGAAGTAGCACGGATGTGAGCAACGAACAAAGGAGACAATGATGAAAAGGGGAATTTTATTGATATCACTCGCTTTGTTGGCGGTCACGGGCGTGGCGTGGGCACAGGTACCCGCGACTTTGAGCTACCAGGGGGTCCTCCACGACGGTGCGGGGAGCATCGTAGCCGACGGGGACTACGACATCACGTTCAAGATTTACGATGTGGCGAGCGGTGGGGCGGCGCTGTGGACGGAGGTGCAGTCGGTGAGCGTCCAGGGCGGCATTTTTTCGGTCACGCTGGGGAGCTCCACGGCGATCGACATTGGGTTCGACGAGCCGTACTGGCTGGGGGTGACGCTGGAGAGCGCGCCGGAGTTCACGCCGCGCCGCGAGCTGACGGCCACGGCATACAGCATCAAGGCAAAGTCGGTGGAAGCGCAGGGGGTTGTGGAAGCGGCGATCCAGGACGGCGCGGTCACACAGACGAAACTGGGCCCGGGCGTATCGGCGATCCCGTCGGGGCCGGCGGGGGGAGACCTGTCGGGCACGTATCCGAACCCGGGCGTGGCAAGGCTCAACGGCAAAGTGGTGAGTGCGCCGAGCCCGTCGACGGGTCAGATCCTGAAGTACACCGGTTCGGCGTGGGTATCTGCGACTGATGAGATTGGCTCCGGATCGCCGTGGTCGACGCAGGGGACGAACGTGTACTACAACGGCGGCCGTGTCGGCGTGGGCTCGAATTTTCCCCTGGCGTCGCTGGAAGTCAGGTACACGAACGCCGCGCTTTCGGACGGCATCATCATCAACAATCTGGGGACGGGCGACGCCACCCTGCGTTTCGCGTTGGGGGGTACCACGAAATTTGCCTTTGGTGTGGACAACTCGGACGCCGACAAGCTGAAGATCGGGATCGGAACGGCCCCGTCGAGCAATACGGCCCTGACGATCAAGGACGACGGGACCATTGGTATCGGGACGACGTCTCCGAACTCGGCCTACAAGCTTCACGTCCAGACGTCGGGGAACCGCGGCGTGTACTCGGCGTCAACGGCGACGTCGGGCACGGCTTACGGCGTCTTCGGCCGCACGGCGAGCGGCTCGGGCTCGGCGGTATGGGGCGAGGCGCATTCGTCCACGGGGGGGAACGGCGTGTACGGCCAGAACAGCAACCCGTCGGGTCGCGGCGTGTATGGTGCGGCCACGGGCTCCTCGGGGACGAATTACGGGGTCTACGGAAATACCAGCAGTTCGACGGGATACGCGGGATACTTTACGGGCGGACGGAACTACTTTGCGGGTAATGTCGGCGTCGGCGTCACGAACCCTCTGGAGTCGCTGCACGTCAGCGGCACGGTGAGGGTGGACGGCATCACGGGCATCCCGGGCGGTCTGTCGGTGAGGGTCTTCAACAACACGCTCTACTACCAGACGTCCTCGCAGAAGTACAAGACGGACATCCGGGACCTGGACGATGATTTCAGCCGGCTGCTGGCGGCGCAGCCGAGGTCGTACACCGACCGGAATTTCGGCACCGAGGAGATCGGATTGATCGCCGAAGAACTGGAAGCGCTGGGACTGGACAATCTGCTGGTTTTCGACGACGACGGCGAACCGATGGCGGTCAAATACGAGATGATCAGCCTGTATATTCTGGAGATCGTCAAGGCCCAGCAGGAGAAAATCGCCGAGCTGGAGTCCCGGCTGGAACAGATGGATCGGTAATGGATGGATCGTGCTAATTGTCAAATGAATTGACAATTTATCATTTCTG
>CBDVDJ010000522.1:0-2962 GCA_965372695.1 uncultured bacterium | reverse complement strand
GTACGTGCGGTGTGCCGGATCCGCCCCCAGCATGTCGACAAACAGGATCGCGGCGACAACGAACGACGTTAACGGCGCGGCGCAGCCTATGAACGAGATGAGTCTCTCATTCGGACCGCTCTCGCCGTGTGATTTCCACGCGGAGAGTTTGCCGTTGATGATCGCACCGACCAGCGGCGCGAAAGGAATTATCCAGAGGTAACTTTCCATATCAGCCCAGGGGCCCTCTTGATCAGTCTCTCATTAAAGCCAGGTCGTCCGCCTGGACGGTGGCCCGGTTGCGGAACACCATCACGAGAATCGCCAGTCCAATACCGGCTTCCGCCGCCGCCAGCGCCATCACGAAGAACGCGATCACGTGCCCGTCCATCGACGGCGTATAGCGGGCAAACGCCACGAACGACAGGTTCACCGCGTTGAGCATCAACTCGACAGACATGAACATGACGATCAGGTTGCGCCGGAACAGCACACCGAAAGCGCCGATAAAAAAGAGTATCGCGCTCAGGTACAGATAATGATGCAGCGTAAGCTCGCCCACTAGATCACCCTTTTGGCCAGCAGCACGACGCCGGCAATGGCGACGAGCAGCAGGACCGAAATCACTTCGAACGGATACAGGTAGTCGCCAAGCATCATCTCGCCGACCCCCTCGATACTTCCGAATCCGGCCGGCACGGCGACGTCGCCCGCCGGCAGCACGGAGAAAACCTGAATGATCCCGAACGCGCACGCGGCGCAGAGCAGCGCCAGGATCACGACCTGGAATTTGCCCACCGGCGTTTCCCGGATCTCTTCCGACTTCAGGTTGAGCAGCATGATGGTGAAAATGATCAATACCATGATCGCGCCGGCGTAAACCAGGATCTGGAGAACGAAAATAAACTCGGCGAGCAGCATCGCGAACAACCCCGCCAGCGCCACCATCGTGAGCACCAGGGAGAAGGCCCCGCTCAGCGGGTTCTTGCGCGAAACCATGAGCAGCGCACCCAGCACCGCCAACGTCGCGAATATATAGAAAACGACGATCATGTCCTACTGTCCTCCCCTGTCGAGCAACAGGATGATCAGCCCGGTCGCAAACAAGTTAATGAACGACAACGGAATCATCGTCTTCCAACCCAGCCGCATCAACTGGTCGTAACGGAAGCGCGGAAGCGACCAGCGGACCCAGATGAACAGCCAGCAGAAGAATGTCAGTTTCAGGATAAACGTCAGGATCTGCACGACCAGAGTCGTAATCCGGGCCCCGGTCTCGCCGATCGGATCCGCTCCCAATGACCGGAAGAGGAAGAACAACAGGATGGCGGCGGCGAGCGCGCTGCCCGTACCGAGAATTACGCCTTCGTTCTCGCGATTGTCGCCGAACTTGCCCTTTACCCGCTTCGCGAACACGAACATCCACCACGCGAACACCGCCGCCCCCACTCCACCGAAAGCGAGAAGGATTTTCATCACGATGTCGGCGTGAAGGACCAGTTTGTCCGTCGGGAGCCAGGGAACCTGCCAGCCGCCGAAATAGAGAGTGGCGATCATCGAGGAACTGAGCACGATGGCCGCGTATTCGGTCATATAGAACAGCGCGAACCGCATGCCGCTGTACTCGGTGTGGAATCCGGCCACGAGCTCGGATTCGCCCTCGGGCAGGTCGAACGGGTTGCGGTTGGTTTCGGCAAAGACGGCGACGAGGAATATTATGAATCCAAGCGGCTGGACGAACACACCCCACTTGGGCAGAAATCCCCAGATCAGATCTCCCTGCCCCTGGACTATCGCGTTGAGCTCCGCGCTCCCGAACACCATGAAGATACCCACGATCGCCAGACCGAGCGGGATTTCGTAGCTGATCATCTGGGCCGTCGCGCGCAGCCCGCCGAGGAGCGCAAACTTGTTGTTGGACGACCAGCCGGCGAGAACAGCCCCGTAAACTTCGAGCGACGTGATCGCCAGGATGAACAACACGCCGGCGTTGAGCACCGCCGCCTGCATCGGAATCTGGCGTCCGGCGATAACGAACGTGTCGGCGTACGGGATGACGGCGAAGGACAGAAGAACGAACGTAAACCCGATGAACGGCGCGATCATGAAGTAGGAGCGGTTGACGCGGGCGGGAATCATCATCTCCTTCATGAGGAGCTTGACGACGTCGGCGATGAGGTGAACGACTCCCGCGAGGCGGACACCACCTATCGCGGCGCGGTTGGGACCGGTACGGTCCTGCATGAACGAGCTTCCCTTGCGCTCGAACCAGATCAGGATGATCAGAAAGATCAGCGGAACGATCCAGATGAACAGCGTTCGCAGAGCTATGATCAAGTAGTCCATTATACCGAGTGTTCCAATGTGTATTTACCTGTAATTAACTACCAGCACCCAGTCCTGCCGTCTGGCCGCTCAGCCGTACACCCGTCGGCCCGACGTCCTGCAGGTCCACGCTTGCGAAAACCGATTCGGTCTCCGCGATTTTTCGCCTGATGATCGATATGCACGTTACCGCTTCCCCTCCGGAAAGCGACGTCATCAGGTCTTCCAGTATCTTCCAGTCGCTCACCGGCCCGGGCGCATTGCGATCCCTCTGGGCGGTGGGCGCGAAATCTGCCGCATGATCGCTCGCCCGTCCGAGCTTCTGGATAGGGCCCTCGAAGCTGACCATCATACCGAGCTTTTCGGCAAAGGTGAAGCCCGGCACGACGACGTCGGCCGCCTCGCTCAGGCCGGAGATCCGCGCGGACAGCGCGATCACCCTCGCCGCTTTCGCAACCAGTTTTTCGATCGCCGCGGACACATCGTGGTTGAACCCGACGCATACGAGCGTACCGTCGCCACCCAGCGCATCCTCTACCGCCTTGACGGCCGCCTCGTTGCCGTCGCCGATCAGGTCGAGCACGTTCAAGCCCAGCAGCTGTGCGCCCCGGGTGTTCGGATGCCTGTCGGCGCGCCGCAGCAGACTGTCCTCGACGCC
>CBDVDJ010000521.1:0-2978 GCA_965372695.1 uncultured bacterium | reverse complement strand
CCGAAGAAGCGGCGTCACAAAAAGAAACGCAACAAGTCCATGGCCTAGGCACGGTCGCTTTGCAGCGTCTTGCCGTAGGACACGCCGATCAGCGTGCCGGCAACTCCATGGGTGATGACGCTCCACAGCACGACGGTGAGCAAGCCGGCGAATTCGATGTTGGTCATCGCGTAGATATTGAGGCTCGCCGGCAGGCTGATCAGCACTCCCATCAGCATTCCAAAACGCAATCCTTCCGCCCACGGCGTTTTTCCCCGATAACCGAGTGGAAAGACGTACGCGAGGAGCAGCGATACGACGAACATGGCGAGCACGTGATAGAGCGCGAGCGGCTCGGCGCGCTCGTACTGATAGAGCTGCGGGGGTCCGGCGGGAAATACGACGGGATACAGGGCCACGTTCACGACGAGCAGAAACGCCATGGCCGCAAGCGCGGCGAGCGCGAACCGGGTGATTTTCAAGGGCTTCCTCCCGGGGGATCTGGCCGTCAGAAGCGCGCCATCAACTCTTCCACCGTGCACGGCTCCTGTTCGACCGACAAGGATCTCTGATGTTCGTTCTTGTCGAACATCGTCGGCTCCTCCGACCGGTAGAAGATACCCGTAAACACCCGGTCCGGGTCAAGCGCATAACGATACGCGCTTTCCTTGTCCGAAGGGTCGTGATCTTCCGGGATTTCCGTCACACGCTGTTTCATGTAATCAAACGTGATGACTTTGTTGAACGTCGGGCAGGGTGAGATGAGCTGGATCGCCGAGAATCCCCGGTGATCGATGGCAGCCTTGACGATCGCCGCCACCTGTTTGACATTCGACGAGAAGCCGCGCGCAACGAACGTCGCCCCGTAGGCGAGCAGCATCTGGACGGGGTCCATCGGCGGGTTGAACATCCCGTGGGGACTCGTGCCCGACTTCATCCCCTGCGGTGTCGTCGGGCTGCTCTGCCCCTTGGTGAGACCGTAAATCGCGTTGTCGAGGATCAGGTACGTTATGTCGGGGTTGCGGCGTGCCGCGTGGGGCAGGTGCCCGCCCCCGATGGAGAAGCTGTCGCCGTCTCCCGCCACGACGAACACGTCGAGTTCGGGACTCGCCGACTTCACGCCCACGGCGGTCGGGATGGCCCGGCCGTGGGCGGTATGGTACGCATAACAATTGATAAAATGGGAGAACCGGCCGGAGCAACCGATGCCCGACACGATCGCCATGTTCTCGGGGGCCAGCTGCAGCGCCGCCAGGGCCTGCGTGAATCCGGCCAGGTCTCCGAAGTCCCCGCAACCGGCGCACCACACGGGTTCGACATCGCTCTTGTAGTCTTTGGCTTTCAGCGCTACGCCGTCTCTCGACATGATTCCTCTCCTTCGCGCGTTTTTCTGTCCTCACGCGCTCGAATGATGATTTCCGAATACACGCTGTCGCTCGTCCACGGCAGCCCCGAACACTGTTTGACCTCGACGATCACCGTGTCGCCAAAGTCCACGCTCGACCTGAGATGGGCGGCCAGCTGGCCGGTGAAGTTCTCCTCTATGACCAGCACCTTTTTGAGCGGTTTGAGAAATCGGGCGATCTGGAACCTGGGCAGCGGCATCAATACCTTCGGGTGCAGGTGCGCCACCTTGATCCCTTCGGCGCGCGCGTTCGCGATGGCCTCCCGGATCGGCCCTTCCGTCGATCCCCACCCGATGACGCCCAGTTCGGCTCCATCGCCGTCGTCAAAAATCCCGTTACCCGTGACTTCCAGCTCCCGCTCGAGCGTGTCGAGCTTGCGGAACCGCTTCCGCATCATCTTCATCCTGTTTTCGGGCGTGTAGTTGGCGTTGCCGAATTCGTCGTGCTCCAGCCCGCTCTGGACGAACAGCGCATCCGGCGTTCCCGGCACCGCCATCGGGGAGACGCCGGTCACCGTATCCTCGAATCTCTTGTAGGGGCGGTCGGGGTTGATCTCGGGCGTGTCGCGCTCGACGACCTCGAGACCTTCCAGTTGCGGTATGTCGATAGTCCGCGTCCGGTACGCCATCGACTGGTCGGTCAGAATCAGCACCGGCATCTGGAAACGCTCGGCGAGGTTGAACGCGTTGACCGTCTGATAGAAGCAGTCTTCCACCGTCGTCGGCGCGATGACGATCCGCGGCGCTTCCCCCGTCGACGAATGAAGGGCAAAAGACAGGTCGGACTGCTCGGTCTTGGTCGGCATCCCCGTGCCCGGCCCGCTGCGCTGGACATCGACGATCACCACGGGGATCTCCGACATCGACGCCATGCCGATCATTTCCGACATGAGACACAGGCCGGGACCGGACGTCGCCGTCATCGCCTTCTTCCCCACCCACGAGGCGCCGAGACAACCCGACAGCGAGGCGATCTCATCCTCGTACTGGATCACGACACCGTCGAGGCTGAAAAGATGCTTCATCATGAACTCGAGGATCGACGTCGCCGGCGTGATGGGATACCCGCCAACAAACTTGCACCCCGCCGCGACGGCCCCCAGGCACACCGCCTGGTTACCCGAAACGATCATGCGCTCGGAGTTCTTCAGTTCTTCGTTGGCCGGCTCCAGCGCGAGCCCGTCGAGATTGCTGTCGCCGTTCAGGAGTTCCAGACCCCTTTCGAAGGCCTTGAGGTTTTTCTCGAGAACTTCCTTGCCCTTGCGCCCGAACTTGTCGATGACCAGCTGCCTCGCCGTATCGCCCGGAATACCGAGGGTACGAACAAGCACGGCCAGCGCGACGATGTTCTTAGCGATCTTGCCGCCCGCTTCCCGCACGGCGATTTCGTGGAGTGTGACCGGCAGCGCCGCCCGGCGGTAATCCGGCGCCGGCTCACCGTGCTTCGGGTCGTAGAGCATCACCCCACCGGCCACCACGTGGTCGGCATACTCGTCGATCGCTTCCTGGTTGAACGCCATCAACACCTCGCACCCATGTCCCATCGAGGTGATACGATCGGACCCCACGCGCACCTGCATCATGGCGAGACCGC
>CBDVDJ010000520.1:0-2988 GCA_965372695.1 uncultured bacterium | reverse complement strand
CGTGACGAGATCCGCGCCGCCTTCGAGGCGTTCGGAACCGTTTACGAAGTATCCCTCATCGAGGACCGCCAGACCGGCCGTCCGCGGGGATTCGGCTTCGTCGAGATGGACGAAGCGGGCGCCCAGGCAGCTATCGAAGCCCTCAACGAGAAGGACTTCGGCGGCCGTAACCTCACCGTCAACGTGGCACGCGAAAAGCGTGAGCGCGGCGGCGGCGGCGGCGGCGGCGGTCGTTACTAGTCGACGCCAGGCATAATCGCCGAAAAGGGGCCGCCAATGGCGGCCCCTTTTTTATCCCCCCCGAAAAATCTCACCAGAAATCCGTAAGGAATCAGCTTCCCGTTCGAAGATGTTACAGACGCACGCTTTAACAAAGTTGACGCGTCGCTTTTAGTACAATTTTTCCACGATATATCTGATCGTATTATCACAGGAGGCACAAATGACATCCACTGCAAAAGTACGTGCGCTTTTTCTGCTCGTCCTCGGAGCGATGTTCCTCATGACCGTCGCCGCGCTGGCCGACCCCTGCCTGGTCGTTTACCCCCAGGCGGCGTCGAAATACCACTACGACGTCAACGAGTACTACACCGTTTCTTATGGCCACCCCCTGTACGACGCCGCCTACGACCGCGGCGGCGAAGTCCTGATCGACATCAACACCAACGAAGTCGCCCTGAATATCTATCAAACCCCGGGCCTGGCGGGATTCGAGGTCTCGACGAACGGCGAGGAGGGCTATTTCTTTATCGGCAGTTACTTCCAGCTCACGGTCGACGGCTTCAATAACGCCCCGACTGTGTACGCGAACGTGATCCTCGTGTTCGAACCCGATCCCGTCTACTGCACCCCGACGATCAGTGTCGACGGCAACCCGGTCTCCGGATTCCAGTACCCGCTGGGCGACCTGACCGTGTCCACGCCGACGCCGGATGGCAACAACTACAGCGATTCGATCACCATGCAGGTGATGTGGGGCGGTTGCTATGGGCTCAAGATGTGGGCCTTCGCCGACAGCAACTACGACGGCCTGTTCGATGGCGGCGAGTGTTTCAGCGCATTTTCCCACGACGCGACCGTCCCCGTGAGCGAGGCGACCTGGGGCGCCATCAAGTCGCTCTACTCCGAGTAAATGGTGTTTTGGACACGCGGCCGGCGGGTATGGTAGAATATAAGCATGCAGAACCCCACATCAATCCTGCCCGCCGCCGCGACATCCACCGTGCCGAAGCCCGATCCGGCCGCATGGGTCGACGAACACGGCGACGCCCTGTTCAGCTATGCCGTTCTTCGTCTAAAGAATGAGCACCTCGCCGAGGACCTCGTTCAGGACACGTTTCTGGCGGCTCTGCGGGGGATCGAAAGATTCAAACCCGGCTCGTCACCACGGCCCTGGCTCATCGGGATACTCAAGCACAAGATCATCGATCACTTCAGGCGAAACGTCGTCGAGATCCCGAGCGCCGATCTGAACCTGTGGGAAGACGAGGACAACCGCGAATATTTTGACAAGAACGACCACTGGTCGAGACCCCTGAACGACTGGAAGGAGTCGCCGGCGGAGCTCGTCGAAAACGCCGAGTTCTGGGAAACGTTTCAGTCGTGCCTGCTGGGACTTCCCGAGTCGCACCGCAGGGCCTTTACCCTGCGCGAACTCGACGGCGTAAAAGGCGACGAAGTGTGCCAGGTCCTGTCGATCTCGTCCTCGAACATGTGGGTGATCATGCACCGGGCGCGGGCCAAACTCAGAAAATGCCTCGACGCCAGGTGGTTCATGGGATCTACAGAGGAGAAACGGTGACTGGATGAAAATCAGCTGCAAGACATCCGCCGTACGCACTTCCGAATTGCGCGACAAACAACTGCGCGGCGTCTGGAAACTCGAGCTCTGGTATCACCTGATCATGTGCAGGATCTGCCGGGTCTACAACCGCCAGATCAAGAAGCTCGGACACATCTCCCGCCTCGTCGGCGAAGCGTCGGAGACCGGCTGCGCGGGGCGGCTCAAACTGTCGGAAGCCACCAAAGACCGCATCAAGAAAAACCTCCAGGCTTGATCCTCGCACCGTCGAGCCCGCCCTCACTCAGCCGTCGCCTCGATTGTCCGGCCCGTGACGCCAGGAGCCGCGTCGGGAATATGCGCGACTGGCCGGATATGGACATGTTCATCCCGTGATCCATAACTACTTCTACTAAACCACGTTACACAGTCCGTGGCGTCATAATTGCATAGTCCTTCAGATTCGTAGAGGAATCAGTCTCACGGAGTCCCGATACTAACGCGTCGTGGCATAACGTATCCAGGACGTCACAAAAGTGGACTCCATTCAATAATCGTGGCTGACGCCAATTTTGCATATTGGAGGATGAAATGGCTAAATCCAACATCGACAAACGACTACTTTGTCTCGCTTTGCTGTGTGTTTCCCTGTTTCTTTTCAGCTGCAGCGATGACGAGATCCTACCGGTCGCCCCCGGAATCGAGCCCGAAGTGATAAACTCCGTCGACAATTTCCAGTTCCAGGTTACCGCGCTGGAGAACTTCTCGGGGACACTCAACTACACGTGGCCCAACACTGGAACGCTGGCCAAAGCGAATCATTCCAGCGCGGTGACATCGGGAACCACGACCCTCGTGATCCTCGACAACACAGGAGCGCAAGTTTACTCGGAGGACCTCGCACGGAATGGAGACTTCTTCTCTAGCTCGGGGACAACCGGCGATTGGACAATCCGGGTAGTGCTTTCGGGTGCAAGTGGGACACTGAATTTCCGAGTCGACAAACAAACTCCATAGAACTATGGACGTGGGGTACGCCGTCGTCTGACATCTGAAGTCATTCGAGCGACCGGCTTGCCAGAGACAAGAGCCCCCGGAGCGGACTCCGGGGGCTCTTGTCCTTGCTTCCTGCGGGGAGCTGTCTATTGCAGATCCGGAAAGTTGGTCGAATTCGCCAGTGCTCTGTACAAGTCCTGCAGATCGGACGT
>CBDVDJ010000519.1:0-2990 GCA_965372695.1 uncultured bacterium | reverse complement strand
CCCAGGATGATAATCAACCACACGACGAAAGACGCCACATCCTGAGCCGGTAACCGCGCCTCCGGCGTCCTCGATCCGGGGCAAAAAAAAAAATAATACAATCTGCCCTCCAGGGCCGGCACCGGCACTTTTCCTTACTGCCTTTTTTGTGCATAAGCTTATATATCACAAAGAGTTATATTTTAAATCACGACGCGCGTTGGTATGCTTCTTGCGTTTTACCCATTCCGGCCGCGAGTAGCAAAATATCCGTCGGCGACTGGCGTGATCGATTCGCGGCTCGTATATTCCATTCAGGAATCAGTTAACGCGTGGACCACAGCGCGGAACAGGGGTCAGACAACGTCCAACAGGAGGAAGTATGAGCGGCGCAAACGACATCATCTCCCTCATCCAGTCACGGCAGAACACCGAAGAATTCCAGCTACTCAACTGGAAGGGATCATTCGAGGACTATCTCGGTATCATCATGCAGGATCCGGCCGTAGTGCGGACGTCCTACCAGCGGATCTACGACATGATCATGTCCCACGGGACTGAGGAATATACCGAGCACAAACGAAAAGTCGTCCGGTACAAGTTTTTTGACGATATCGAGAACGACGGTGCGGATGCCGTGTACGGGCTGGACCTGGCGTTGATGAAGCTGGTCAGCGTGTTCAAGTCGGCCGCTCACCGTCTGGGCACCGAAAAACGCATCATACTGCTGCACGGGCCGGTGGGCAGTTCGAAGAGCACCATT
This sequence comes from uncultured bacterium, assembly GCA_965372695.1. Taxonomy (GTDB): domain Bacteria; phylum Krumholzibacteriota; class Krumholzibacteriia; order WVZY01; family JAKEHA01; genus CBDUWU01. Next base: position 2,248 of record CBDVDJ010000519.1, on the reverse strand, counting down.
GTCCGTCGGCTCAAGCGGGGGCTGGAGGCCTATTCGAAACGCCCGGAAGGAGCGCTGTACACGTTCTCCTGGGTGGGTATCGAAGAGGACGGCGAAGAAGTCATCGACAGTCCCATGTACGAAGAGCCGCTCAAGCTGATTCCGATTCTGTTCCGCGCGGAAGTCGAGTCGAAGATCAACGAAAAGGCCACTGATCCCAACCGCCACGTGCGCATCGAGGGCGAGCTCAACCCGGCCGATCGTTTCCGGTTCAATGAGTTGATGGAAAAATACGACGGTGACTGGACCAGGGTGATCGCGCACGTCCGGGTACGGCGGCTGATCCTCTCGGAAAAAGACCGTGTCGGCATCGGGACGTTTCAGCCCAAGGATGAGAAGAACCAGGACTCGACCGAGCTCACCGGTGACATCAACTACCGCAAGATTGCCGAATTCGGCAGCGATTCCGACCCGCGCGCGTTCAACTTCGATGGCGAATTCAACGTTGCCAACAGGGGACTCATCGAGTTTATCGAGCTCCTCAAGCTCGACGTGGCGTTTCTCTACGACCTGCTCGGCGCCTCGCAGGAGCATAAGATCAAACCGAAAAAGTTTTCGCAGACCGATATCGACGAAGTCATCATTGGTCACACCAACGAACCCGAGTACCGAAAACTCCAGAACAATGAGTTCATGGAGGCTCTGCGGGACCGGACGGTCAAGATCGACATCCCTTACATCACCAGGCTCGACGATGAAACGCGGATCTACGAACGCGATTTCAACCCGAAGAAGATCCCCGGCATTCACATCGCGCCCCACACGGTGGGCATGGCGTCCATGTGGGCCGTGTTGACTCGCCTGGAGGAACCCAAAAAAGCATCGCTGAACCTCCTGCAGAAGCTCAAACTGTACAACGGCCAGACGCTGCCGGGGTTCACCGAGGAAAATATCAAGGAACTGAAGAAGGAGACGGAACGCGAAGGAATGGACGGGATTTCTCCCCGTTACATCCAGGACAAGATCTCCAATACCCTCGTCGACGAAGAGTCGGAAAAATGCATCAACCCGTTCATGGTAATGAACGAGCTCGAGGCGGGCCTCGACCACCACTCGCTCATCACATCGAATGAAGACCGCAAGCGCTACCGCGAACTCCTGGGAATGGTGAAGGAAGAGTACGAGGATATCGTCAAGAACGAGGTCCAGCGTGCGATCTCGGCCGACGAGGACGCAATCAAGCGGCTCTGCGCCAATTACGTGGACAACATCAAGGCCTACACCCAGAAGGAAAAGGTCAAGAACAAGTTCACGGGAGCCGATGAAGAGCCGGACGAGAGGTTGATGCGTGCGATCGAGGAAAAAATCGGAATCCCGGAAAACCGCAAGGATGACTTTCGGCGGGAGATTATGAACTACATCGGCGCTCTGTCGCTGGAAGGGAAATCGTTCGACTATGCGACTAATGCCCGCCTGCAGAAGGCGCTCGAACTGAAGCTGTTCGAAGACCAGAAGGACACCATCAAGTTGACCAATCTGGTGTCCAACGTGGTGGACAAGGAGACGCAAGCCAAGATCGACGTGGTCAAACAGCGTCTTATCCGGAATTTCGGGTACAACGATGTCAGCGCGACCGACGTGCTGAACTTCGTTGCCAGTATATTCGCACGAGGGGACACGAAGGAACAGTCGTAAGGAGAGTCCTTCATGGTTCAGCGCATCGATCGAGACCTCCAGCGTTTCCGAAAAATCGTCCGGGGGCACATCAAGAAAGACCTGCGCAAGTACATGTCGTCGGGCGAGCTGGTGGGCAAGAAGGGGAAGAACCTGGTTTCCATCCCCATCCGCCAGATCGAGCTGCCTACCTTCCGCCACGAGACCCGGAAAAAAGAGGGTGTCGGGCAGGGGGATGGGGAAGCGGGGCAGCCCATCGGCACCGGCGATGACGGTTCCGGCGAAGCGGGAGATGCGCCCGGGAGCCACAAACTCGAAGTCGACGTCACGTTCGAAGAGCTGGCCGAGATCATGGCGGAGGAGCTCGAGCTCCCCAACATCAAGCCCAGTTCCAAGCACAGCATCGAGACGGACTCCGGCAAATACACGACCATCGGCGTTACCGGGCCCGAGTCGTTGAGGCACTTCAAGCGGACCTTCAAGGAAGCGCTCAAACGGCAGATCGCGACGGGGACGTACGACAAAAAACGCCCCGTCATTATCCCCGTCAAGGAAGACCGCCGGTACCGTGCGCGCAAGACGATCCGCCTGCCCG
>CBDVDJ010000518.1:0-2991 GCA_965372695.1 uncultured bacterium | reverse complement strand
GTGCTGGTCAACAACGCCGCCGTCCTCACGCGCAAACGCCGCATGACGGCCGAAGGTTTCGAGTCGCAGTTTTTTGTCAACCACCTCGCCTGCTTCATGCTCACCGGGGCGCTGCTCGACGTGCTGAAGCGCAACGCGCCGTCCCGGATCGTCAACGTCGCCTCAACCGCCCACAAGCGTGGAGTCATGGAATGGGACAACCTCCAGGGCGAAAAATCGTTCGACGGCTGGCAGCAGTACGGCAACACCAAGCTCGCCAATATCCTCTTTACCCGCGAACTGGCGTCGCGCCTCGAGGGCACCGGGGTAACGGTCACCTGTCTCCACCCGGGCGTGATCCACACCAACCTGATGAGCAACTACTCGGCTTTTATCAGCACGGCCTGGCACCTGCTGCAGTGGTTCTTCAAGCAGCCCGACGAGGGCGCCGAGACGTCGATCTACCTGGCGTCTTCTCCCGGTGTCGAGGGCGAATCGGGGGGTTATTACGCACAAAGCACTCTTGCCGAGCCGACGGATGCGGGCCGCGACACCGCCGTGGGGCGCCGGTTGTGGGAGGTGAGCGAGTCGCTCACCGGGTACACGTTCCCCGTCTGACGGGCGGCGGCGCTTGCGCGCTTCGCGACACGGCAGCTATATTGTGAGAGTACCCCATCTCGTTACCCCGGAACCTGATGTCAAAACGACCCCGGATCCACCCGGTTCTCTCCCGCGCCCCGCTGGCGATCGTTCTCGTTGCGCTCGCCGCCGGCTGCGGCGACAACCCGGGTTCGACCATCACCGATCCCGGTGTCGGCACCGGCGCCGGCCTCCCCGGATTCTCGTGGCACCGCATCGACCAGTTCCCTTCCGGTTTTCCACTGGCGGACGTCCACTCGTTCGGCCGCGACCACTTCGTCGCCGTCGGCTTGCGGGGCGCCGTGGTCGAATACGAGGACGGCGTCTGGAGCCGCCCGTACATCGGCAAGCGACTCGACTTGTGGAGCGTCTGGGGATCCTCCCCGGAAGATTACTTCATCGCCGGCGACAACGGACTGCTGCTCCGCTACGTCAATGATACCTGGACCTATTCGTCCATCGTCACCTTCGAGGATTTGCGCGGCGTCTGGGGTGCGTCCGCCGACAGCGTGTACGCCGTCGGTGACGGCGGCGTCGCCCTGTTCCACAACGAGTTCTGGTCCGTCATGAACACGCCCGACGCACAGCCGCTCTTCGACGTCTGGGGGTCGTCGGGCCACGACGTCTACGCCGTCGGCGCCGGCGGGGTCCGGCACTTCGACGGCGCCGCGTGGCGGAATATACCCGTCCCGACCACTTCGCTCCTGTCGAGCGTATACGGCACCGGCCCGGACTGCGTGTATGCCGTCGGCATCGACGGTACCGCAATCGTATACGACGGCGCCCAATGGAAGGTGATCCCGACCGGCACACGCGACGTCCTGCAGGCGGTGTGGGCGTCTTCGTGCGGAAGCGTTTTTGCCGCCGGAGAAAACAACCGTGTATACCGCTACGACGGCGACGACTGGGATCTCGACCGCCCTCCCGTCGACGACTGGTTCTACGGACTGTCGGGCACGGCGTCCGACCACGCCGTGGCCGTGGGAGCCGAGACCGTCGTCGAATTCGACGGACAGGGGTGGAGCCGCCTCTCGGCCGGCGGGTTCGTGAAGCTGCGGGACGTCTGGGCCGCCGCACGCGACGACGTCTTCGCCGTTGGTGACGGCGGCACCATCCTTCGCTTTCGCGACGGCGAGTGGCGGACAATGGAGAGTGGCGTTCGAACCAACTTCACGGCGGTATGGGGCGATCCGGACGGCGACATCTTCGTCGCCGGCGGGAACCGGATCCTCCGGTTCGACGGCACCTCGTGGACGACCAATTACATCTATACAACCGCGGCCATTCTCGATCTGTGGGGATTTCCCGGCGGCACCGTCTACGCCACCGCCGTCGAAGGCACCGTTTACCAGAGTAACTCCGATAACTGGTACCAGCGCACGCTGGGCGGCGGGCCCGTTAACGCGATCTGGGGTGTCCACCCCAACGAGCTCTATGCCGCCTGCGACGGCGGTGATATCTTCCGCTACAACGGCTCTTCCTGGCGATCGGGTACGACGGGAACGACCGCCGACTTCCACGGCGTGTGGGGTGTTCCCGACGACTACCTCCCCGTCGGCACCCACCGGGTATTTGCCGTCGGCGACAACGGGACGGCGGTGTGGTTCAACGGCTCGCGGTGGTTGTCCGCATACGCGGACTCGGCGGCACCGCTGCTCGGCGCCTGCGGCCTCTCGTCGGGTGAGTTGTACGCGGCGGGGGGAGACGGCCCCTTCAGCGGCGTCGTGATCCGCTACGGTCCCGATTAACCGCTAGCCGCCCCGGGGGCCGATCCGGTATGCTCGCCGCGCAAGCGCCGGGCACCCTTTCCCATAACACGAAGGACTCCTCCCGTGACCAGGGCCGCGCAGACAAACTGCTACTGGATCTATATGCTGGAGTGCGAAGACGGCAGCTACTATACAGGCTACACCAGCAACCTCGTCCGTCGTTTCCGCCTGCACGTCGAGGGCAAGGCCGGTGTCCGTTACACGCGCAGCCACCCGCCGGTCCGCATCGCCCAGTGCTGGCGCCTCTTCGATACGGTGGGCACGGCGCTCAAAGTCGAACTCCTCGTCAAGAGGCAGGGGCGCCCGGGAAAGAACCGCCTCGTGGAAGACCCGGCGCGTCTCAAGAAACTCGTAACGGGGAAGTTTGATCGTGACGTGAGGATATATACCGCCAACCCCGCCGCGGTCGAGAGCGAATCGATGGCGATGACCCCGGAAGACCTCAGGAACGGGCACAACCCGTTCGCCGACGAACCCGCGTCGGATGTGTGATGCGCCCGTGGCGCGTCTTCAGAAACTCCAGTTGATGATTGGAAGAATGGGAAGATTGTCTTTCTCGGTGGCGATATTGAGAAGGCCAATCTGGATGCCCTTGAGCCACGTC
>CBDVDJ010000517.1:0-2994 GCA_965372695.1 uncultured bacterium | reverse complement strand
CCCGGCGCAGCTCATCAGAGGCCAGCCCCAGCGAATAGCGGGTGGTATGGACAAAAGCATCCACGCCCATGGCAGACGCTTCGACATAGCCGGTCCGGGCCAGCTCACCGATCACCGGCAGATCGAGCTCGTGAGCCCGGGCAACCACCGCCGGCATCTGGTCCGGGGAAACGCGGTACATGACCAGCAGGACTGCGGCGCCGCTGGCTTTTTCCGCCGCCACCGCGGCCAGAAGATCGGCCAGGGGCGCGGCTTCATAGCCCACCTCACCCAGCAGGCGAATATCCGGCGACGGATCCGAATCGCGGTCCAACGGACCCCGCCGGGTACTCTCGACGCCGAGGATCGTGGTCACACCCATGGCGAGATAGGCGTTGGCCTGCGCCTGATGGTTCAAGGCGGCAAAACTGTCGATCAAGCCGGGAATCAGGAAGCCGCCGCCAGCGTCGATGATGCGCGCACCGTCGGGAATGTCCACCGAATCCGCCGGACCCACGGCAATGATCTCGTCTCCGCGCAGGACAACAATCGCGTCCGGGAGATCCCCCGTGGCGGCGCCATAGTCGCTGACGTCGATGACTGTGACATTGCGGATTACCACAACGTCTGCCGCCGCCGCAACGGGCACGGGCATCCCCGCGATCATCAGCGCAAGCAGTATTGAACCCAGGACCAACGGGGTCTTCATGTCGTCTCCATATTATTTGAGAAGAACCATTCGGCGCGTCTCCCGTGCTTCACCCGCCGACAGCTTGTAGAAGTACACTCCGCTCGACGCAGGTGCCCCGTTGTTGTCCCGTCCGTCCCATGTGGCAGTCGCCGGGCCGGCGGGCTGCCGGGAATCGACGAGCGTGCGCACCAGCCGTCCACTGACGTCGTAGACCCGAAGGGTCACGTGCCCCGCGCCGGCCGGCACCTCGTAGGCAATCGTCGTCGTCGGGTTGAACGGGTTGGGCCGGTTCTGATTTAACGCCAGTCGCGCGGGCACCACGGGATCCCTCACCGCCGTCGCCGTCCCTCCGAATCGCTTCACCGTAACGTTGTCGATCAGCGGTGCGTGACTCCGGCAGTCCCCCTCATCAAAATTTGCATTCTGAACTCCCAGATCGATCTCGATCGCCGTGGTTCCTTCAGCTGGAGAGAATACGATAGTGTGCCGATACCAGTCCTTCTCATCACCCAGCGCAAAACCCGACGCTTCATTGCCATCCAGTATGCAAACGTCCGAATAACTTCTGACGCTCCACCGGTACCATTTTTGTTGTGTGTAGGAGAGGTCACGATACACGTCGAACGACACTTCAACGCTGTCGATGTCTCCGTCAATCAATTGGCCCTCCGAATCGCGCGTCAGATCGATCCGGGGCGAACGCACGAGATTTCGTGCCCCGTCGGGTACGACCAGCTGCCCGGGGTATCCGGCGCACGCGTAATCTCGCGTCGAACCCTCGAAAAAAGTCCAGAACCAGGTGCCGTTCAGCGCCACCGACTCCTGCAGGACGCTGTTTCCGTCCACCAGCGCGCCGCCGTTGTAGGCATCGGTGTTCGTTTCCGCGTACCAGTCGCCGTCCGTTGTCACAGAGTCGTTCAACGCCTCACTCTCGAAATCCTGATAATCGACCACCCCCGATCCATCGGTGACCGTCAGGCTGTCGATCAGGAAGGCTTTTTCGAAAATATTCAGGTAATTCCCCTCGTTGTCCCCGGCGCCGTCGGAATCAAAATGGAAGCGAAAACGGAGGCTCCCGTCGTGCGATGCGGCGGGAACCGTATAGCTTTGCAGGATCGGGCCACACACGGCAGAAAAACCGCAGTCGTACGTGTCGAGGGGTGTCCACGTACCCGCGGTATCCTCGTACTCGACGAAGACGAAGTCGTAGCTGGACTCGATCGACATGTCCGTGATGAAGTCGAGCGTGACGTCTCCCTGGACCACGAAGTCCGTCGATATCAGATTCTCGTTCCAGTTGCTGCCGTACCCGGGAGGACTGGACCAGTGGCAGGTCCGTGGGTCCTCGGCGGTGAGTCCACACCACATCGACCGCCCCCCCTCGAGCGGCGCCGCCTGGTGCCCGGCGCCTGAAAAGTCTTCTACGTGGAAGTACGCCACCTCCGACTCAAAACGATAAAGCGGCCGCCAGCCCTGCGGGTCGGGTCCTCCCTGGCCGTCGTCAAAGTTGAATTCGGCAACGGTGACGGGGCCGCTGGAGTTTGCGGCGCCGAGGGACGGGTACCCGGCATCGAGCACAACGAAGCCGACGACAACAGCGAGCACGACCGCTTTCAACGCAGAAAAGGAAGATGACGACACAAAAACCTCCGATATTGGAGAGTAAGTGGAGGCCAGCCCGAAGGCCATAATACCAAACGTTGACAGCGAGAGCTTGCCTGGCTGCGCTGTATTACAATCCGAGCCGTTGGCATTTGTGGCTGCTGGACATAATAATAGCACACTATATTTGGTCTGAGTATATCCTAACTTACGCAATATCAATATATTAGGAATACAGGGTCGGAAATGAGGCTTTGTCGGGCTCAGTCTTGCAGTGGGGAAAGTCCCCATGCCCGGGAAAGGTGTCGAAATACCCGATCGTCCCGTCGCCCCAGTCGACGAATGCCGACGACGATGAATGACGCGAAAAGCCGAGCCTTGGCGTCTCTGTCTCGGTTCAGTTCGGGAGGCAGCAACTTGAGGGCGACTGTACGCTTGGCTATTGGGGGTACTAACCGGATATATAGACTATAATTGAGTCAGGACCGAAGAAAGTGGAAATCAAATATCACGATTTGGAGGGATGAGGAAAAACTCGATGAGACTATCAGGGGTTCTTCTGATTGTTGTCTGTGCCGCTGTTTTCGCAACCGTATCGGGAGCCCAACCCGGTGACGACAGCGGCTACGAGGTTTTGTATCGCGCAAAGAGGGCGGCATGGGATCGGCCCCCCAGCGAGATGCCCGCTCTTTTTGCTCCCGAGGGAGTCTCAACGGGGTTTG
>CBDVDJ010000516.1:0-3003 GCA_965372695.1 uncultured bacterium | reverse complement strand
AGTTCTCGATCCATTTTGCACCGGGTACGTTGAGGGTCACGAAGTCGGCCCTCCGGGGCAGGTATATACGGGCGCCGGTGTCCACGGCGGCCTGCCGGATGCCGCTGCGCAGGAAACAACTTTCGGGCGACTCGATCGGGTTGTCGGCGACGCGGACTTCCCTGGCCCCCGCGTCCTGGACGATGCGGATCAACGCCCTGAGCACATCGGGGTTGGTGGTGGCGCCGAGCGCCGCCGAGCGCTCGAAGGCGACGTTCGGCTTGATGACGACGACGTCACCGTTCTTGACGAAACGGCCGATCCCTCCGATGGTGTCGATCGCCGCGCGGACGGCCGTGTTGACGTTCGAACCGCGGGCGATGCCGAAGACGGGCAGCACCGGGGAGCTCTCGACGGCGAATCCGTTCTCCGGCAGTTTGTAAATGTCGACCTCGGGCTTGCCGCCCTCGCCGTCGGGATCGCGGAGCGACAGGGGCCAGTTCGACGGCGCCAGCGCCGCCCATCCGGCGCCGAGGGCGAGGATGCCCGCCGCGCCCAGCTGTTTGAGGAACGCGCGCCGCTCGGCGCCCGTGTGTTCGTCTTTCCCGGCGCCGCCGGGCGCTTTTTTGTTGTCGTGGTTATCAGAATTCATCTGACCCGTACCCGTCCTCTATGTCATCGGCGACGTTGTCTTCGGCCGGTGTTTCCCCGGGCATCCCGGGGAGCGGAACGTTCCGGACCGCTGCGGCGAGCTTATGTAATTCGTCGTTTGCCTTGCCCGGGTCGGGCGCGCGGAGAAATCCCACCACCCACGGTCCGGCGCCGACCGCCGTGGCGTATTTGCCCTGGTAACGGTCTTTGATGAAGGCGCCCTCGTCTGCGCCGTAACGCCGGAACCCGTCGAGGTAACGGCCGGCCAGTTCGGCGGCGGCCGCTTCGTCACCCGCCGGTGTTACGAACAGCTCCGCGCCGCTCTCCAGCTTTGCCGAATAGACGTTGCTGGCGAAGCCGAAGGAAAAAGCGTTTTCGGTCGCATAGGAGACGGCGCCCGGTGTCAACCCCATGGCGCCCACGAAGAGCGCGTAACCCCACGGCAGCGGTTCACCCGGGAGGTCCCGCTCGAAGCGGGCCTGGATGTGCTCGAGCTCGGCGAGCACGTCCGGCGACTCATCGGAACCAATGGCGCGCAGGTAGTAGCGGCCCTGGGTGAGAAAGAGCGCGTTTCTGTCGATATGCTTCATGCCATTCTCGCCCACGACCGGTGAAACGCCGGGAGAGCGTTCGCCCGAATACGCGCCCACCGCGTTGGCGGCGCTTCCGAGGTCGTAGAGCTCGATGTCGACCACCGTCCCGGGATCTTCCGTCACCACGATAGAGAGAAAGTAAAGCATTTCGAAGCCGAATGACTTGTAGAAGCCCTCGCGGCCGTTGATTTTGACGAACAGGTTGTCGTAATCGAACCGCGTGATCTCTCCCTCGTACCAGCCCTGCCGGGCGAGCCCGGACGGTACCGGGCCGCGATCGACGGCCCCAGCGGCGCCAGCGCCGGCTTCGCCCATCAGACCGGCCTGGGAGAGGTCGGTCTCGAGCATGAAGAGGGAGGGGTCGGGGCGGGCGCCCTTCCAGGCGACCCACAGGACGACGGCGAACAGGAGGACGACGATGACGATGCCCGCGCGGGTCTCGGCGACGGAATACTTGCGGCGGTAACTCCGCCTGCCGTCACGGACGAAGATGCGGTCGGCTTTGTTGTTTGTGCGTGTTGCCATAGTTGGTACCACTGGTAATTAATATTGTACGGTTGCGGGGCCCGGCGTTTGCGAACTACGAGAATATCCGCCTTTCGGGCCCGCGTCAAGCGGCCGCCGGCCATGGTCGATAACGGGGTCCAGTAGTGGCTTGAATCGCCGGCCCGTGGGCACGAGTCTGTAACCAATCAGTCCCGGAAATTTTCGTACTGCAGCGGCATGTCGAGCTGGGCTTCTTTCATCAACTCGATCACGTGCTGCAGGTCGTCCCTTTTCTTTCCCGTTACGCGGACCTTGTCCCCCTGGATGGCGGCTTGGACCTTCATCTTTTCCTTCTTGATCAGCTTGACGATCTGACGGGCGAGGTCGCTCTCGATCCCGCTGCGCACTTTGACGAGCTGCCACGTCTCGTTCACGTTGACCTGCGGTTCGTCGGCCTCGAGACACCGCGTGTCGACCTTGCGGGCGGCGAAGCGCTCGAGGAGTATGTCGAACATCTGTTTGACCTGGAAATCGTTCGGGGCCCGCAGCGTAACCTGCGTGTCTTCGAGACTGAATTTGGCTCCGGTGTTTTTGAAGTCGAATCGCCTTGTCAACTCGCGGTTGGCCTGGTCGATGGCGTTGGTTACTTCGCTCATATTGACTTCGGAAACAATATCGAATGACGGCAAGTCAGTTCCTCCTTGAATGGGTCGGGATCAATGTGAATTGATTTTATTGTCCGCGAGTTCCACCGGCAACCCCGCTGCGCGCCACGCGAGGATCCCGCCGCGCAGGCCGAGGACCCGGTCGTATCCCAGGTCTTCCAGGACGAAGAGCGCGCGGGCCGACCGGCGGCCCGAACGACACGCGAGCAGGACCTGGCGATCGCGCGGCAGGTCGGCCGCTTTGGTAAGCAGCTCCCTCAGGGGCATCAACTGCGCGCCCGGGATGTGAGCCCGCCGGTACTCAGAAGGTTCGCGCACGTCGATCAGTATGGTTTCCGGGTCGGACATCAGGACTTGAAATTCAACCGCCGGTACCTGGAGATGGTGACCGGTCGGGTCCAGTGTCGCCGACGGGACGTCGTCGCCGTAGGCGTGTTTGACCACTGTCCGGCATTCGGAGAACACCCGGTGCTCGCACTCGTAAACACAGATGTGCGGGTCGACCGCGTGCGCAAACAGGTATTCGATCGCATCCTCCTGTTCCAGGATATTGTCTGGTCCCAGTGTGTCATCGATAAAATCAGACTGGAGGAGGACGTCAAACACGGGTTTGCGCGGCCGTATCAGGT
>CBDVDJ010000515.1:0-3003 GCA_965372695.1 uncultured bacterium | reverse complement strand
GCGGTCTTTTCGACGGTGTCCTGGTTTTCGCTGAGTGCGGCGGCGAGGAGTTCGCGTTTCTTACCGTCGAGGTAGCGGTGGATCAACTCCGTTGCCGCCGTCGAAAAAATGGCCACGTCGCCGGCGGCGGCCGAGTCTCCCAAAGCCGACGCGGAGTTGCGGATGCCGTCGTTCAGCTCCCGGGCCCGTTCGTCGAACTGTGTTGCCGACGGGCTGGAGTTGGCGAGGTCGCCCAGCAGCGCCGCATAGCCGGCGAGCGCGTCGTTGAGTTCGTAGACGCCGCGGCGAAAGCGCTTCTGGGTGACGTAGAGCGGCTCGTCCACCATCGACCAGGCGTATACGCTCTCGGCGTCGCGCTCGAGTATCAGCCACTGGACGGCGTGGAGCCCCTCGACGGTATCGGCGCTGGCCGCCGTCGACTCGAGGACGTAGCGCTGGCGGGCCCACTCGCCGGGGATCCTGAGGGCCTCGTCGGCGCCGTCGCGCAGTTCACGCATTGAATCGGAGAACTCGGCAAAGGAGTCGTGGTTGACGGAACTGCACCCGGCGGCCGTGGCACAGACCAGGGCCGCGATGGCGGTCAACGGGCGGAATCGCAGGTTCATACCGTTTCCCCCCTCCATCGGGAAGCGGAATTCGTGTTGCAGCGAGTGTACGCGACGGGGGAGGAAGCGGTCAAGCGGGTCGGGCCGCGTTGGGGGGGAGCGTAGAATCGTTAGACGAAAAAGGGGACGGCGCCCGGCGCCGTCCCCCTCGTTTTGCCCCCGCCTGTCGTCGTCTAATCGAAGAAGTAGAGCGTATTGATCTCGCTGGCGTTGAGCGAGCGGTTATAGAACCTGATCTCGTCCAGGCTGCCGTCGAAGAACCACTCGTCGGTCGTGCTGCGATAGCGGCCCAGCCAGACGGCGTCGTTATTCATCGATGGAGGATCGACCGTCGTCGGAGAAGTGCATTCGAGCTGACCGTTGACGTAGATCTTGATTTCTCTGTCGTAGGTTACCGCGATATGCACCCACTCGTTGCGGTATATGTTCCGGTCCTGGCAGATCATGGTGTAGTTACCGCCCGCCGTCTGGAACGTCAGCTGGACGTTGCAGTAAGATGCGCCACCGATCTTGTTGAGAAACACACTGAAGTTGCCGAAATTCGTACCCTTGTTGACCAGCGCGTACCTGCGCTGGGTTGTTCCACTGACGACCGGCGGCAGGGTGTCGTAATGAAACCAGCCCATGATCGTGAAGCCGGTCATGTCGAACGCGCTCTCGTCCGGGAGCGCCATATAGTCGTCGACTCCATCGAATAGATACGCTGCACGCGGGGCACCGGCGTGGTCGTATGTCATCAAGGGGCCGTAGCTCCTCGCGTCGTGGCCGTTGCCGCTGCTGTCCAGGGTATTGCCGTCGAGTTTGTATTGCGCGACGAGACCCGGGATGAAGGTGTAGATACCCTGGCCGATCGAGCTCTGGTGGACCCGGTTGACGTATGCCCGCGCGCGGAGCGTCGTGTTTGCGTTGACGGCCAGGCCGCCGGCCGGGACAACGGTGGAGGCCTGCGTCGGGTCGGAGCCGTCGTTTGTGTAGTAGACGATAGAGCTGGCCGTCGAGCAGGTGATGAACACGCGCTGACCGGTGCTGTAGATGCCTCCCGGCGGGCTGAACTTCGGCAAGGCCACGTCGACGATGTCGATCGTGTACGCCCCCACGGCAACCTCGCTCGGGATTATGTCGGTCTTGTAGGCGCGGGCGCGGAACGTGGTCGAGGTGCCGATGTCGATGCCGGTGCCCGGTGAGTATTCTGTGGAAGTTTCGTCCGGGTCGGTCCCGTCGGTGGTGTAGTAAACCACCGCATCGGCGGTGGCGCAGGACATGGTCACTTCGACCGATGTGTAGTGGGTTCCGGGAGCCGGACTGAAAGCCGGTGCGGCGACCGTGTCCGGCACGTCGTTCCCGCCACCGGCGGGCGGGCTGGTCCCGTCGTCGGAACATGTTGTAATAATGAGAGTTAATAGTGAGATTGCCGCCAGGGCGACGAGCTTCCTCGACATGGTTCGATACCTCCCGGAGGGTAGGATGCTGGGTTCCGGCCGCGCTGGAAGGTGTTGGAGTGGTCAGGATTCGGCCTTCAGGATGAATTTGTCTTTATTCTCGCATACGGCGTGCCAGCGTATTGAGTCGATTCCAGGGAGACTCGGCGTTGTCTATATAAGTGGACCGGAAGTTCGACGTGAGTCCCGCCGGAGCGGGGCCGTCGGTGGGGCCGCCCCAGGCGAATTTTGTGTATGCGGCGGCCCTGGTTTCGAGGATGTCTCTTTTTTCCCGGGCCTTATCCCGGTTGCCGAGGGCGCGGTAGAGTTCCGCGGCTTCGGCGATATAGACCGGGTTGGCGGGGTCGAGCCACGAGGCGGATTCGGTGATCGCCAGCGGAATAAGACGGTAGCTGTCGTGCCGCAGCGGCAGGGCCGAGGCGCTGAGGTTCCGGGCGACGGATACCGGCTTGAACGCGGCGGCGAATACGACGAGCGAGACGATCAGGGTCGCGCCGGCCGCGTCGGCGAATACGTGCGACGGGCGGTGTCCGGCGCGCCGGGCGCCGTCGAGTGCCTGGACGATCCATGCCAGCGCACACACGGCGGCGATGGAAACGATGGCAAGAAGGACGACCTCGAGGGTGACGCTGGACAGGCCGGGGTTGATGGTCGAGCGGTTGAGGTTCCACAACCACGGCCAGCGCAGGAGCGCGACCGCCGTCACGCCGGCGGGAATAATCAGTGCGAACGCCCACCCGGCGCGTTTCACACGGCCGGTCAGCATCAGGCCGAGGCCCGGGACGAGCATGCCCAGCGCCGTGATGGCGGCGCCGGAGCGGAGACGACGCGGTAGCCGTGACAGCGTGGCCGGACAGCGGCGGCCGGCGGCGATGACGGATCGCGCCCAGACCGATCCCGTGACGGTGACGACAAGCGGGACGATGATGAACCACGCCAGCACGCCGTTCGAGCTGCTT
>CBDVDJ010000514.1:0-3012 GCA_965372695.1 uncultured bacterium | reverse complement strand
CTTCGTAGCCGTGGGGGAGCAGAAGTGTTACGCCCGACAATAACCACCATTTGTCTTCGGCCGCGGACAGGTATTGGTCGACGACGATCTGCGCGCCGTTGACAAAGTCACCGAATTGCGCCTCCCAGAGCACGAGGGCATCCGGGTACTCCCTGCTGTATCCGTATTCGAATCCCAGCGCCGCCGCTTCGGAGAGCGGCGAATCGACCACGGTGAAGTCTCCCTGCCCATCGCGAAGGTGCGCGAGCGGCACGTAACTCTCTCCCGTTTCGACGTCGATCAAGGCCGCGTGGCGGTGATTGAATGTGCCCCTGCGGCTGTCCTGTCCGGTGAGCCGTACCCGCTCTCCGTCCCACAATACAGATCCCAGCGCGAGTGCCTCCGCCATCCCCCAGTCGACCGCCCTCTTCCCTTCCACCATTTCCAGCCGCTGGTCGAGCAGCTTTTGTATCTTGGGATGAACGTTGAATCCGTCCGGGTACGACGTGATCCGCTCGCCGATCTCGCCAAGACGCGCGGAGTCCACGCCCGTATCCACGTCGAACGCCGGTTCGTGGAGCCCCCCGTGGTAACGCCCCCAGAAATCGGGTAGTTCCCAGAACGTCGGCCGCTTTTCGTATGCCCGGCCGATTTCCTGGTGCTTCGACAGGTCGCTCATGACCAGTTCCTGCATCCGGTCGACCTCGTCCTGCGGCACTGCGATTCTCTCTGCGAACAACTCCCACAACATGGGGCGCTCCTTGATCTTCTTGTAGACCAGGGGCTGCGTCAGGGTGGGATCCTCGACTTCGCTGTGGCCATAGCGGCGGTAGCCGATGATGTCCACGACCACGTCGGTATGAAACTCGGCACGAAAATCAGCGGCGATCCGGCCGGCCCACCACACAGCCCTCGGCGCCTCGCCGTTGACGTGGATGATCGGGATCGACAACCGCTTGGCCGCGTCCGATGAGAACCGCGTCGTGTGGAGGACCTCCGGGGAGGCGGTAAAACCAACCTGGTTGTTGACGATGATCTGAATCGTACCCCCCACCGAATACGGCGGCAGGTCGGCGAGGTTCAGCGTCTCGGCCACGATTCCCTGTCCCGCAAAAGCCGCGTCGCCGTGGCACGTGACCGGCAGATACTTCGCCCGGCCATCCGGTCCCCAGCGGTCCTGTCGCGCGCGCGTTCTCCCCATCACTACCGCATCCACCGCCTCGAGGTGGCTCGGGTTCGTCGAGAGGTGGACCTCGACGGTTTTGCCTCCGAACGTGGTGTACGTTCCCGTTGCGCCCATGTGGTACTTCACGTCGCCCGCCCCGAGCACGCTGCGCGGATCGAAGTCCTCCATGCTGGCAAAAATGTTTTCCGTGGGAATGTTGACGATGTTTTTCATCACGTTGATCCGGCCGCGGTGACTCATCGCTATGTAGAGGAACTCCGCCCCCTTGTCCGCTCCCGCGTCGATGATCGAGTCGATGAGGGGGATCAACCCGGCGACGCCGTCGATCGAAAAACGTTTGCTTCCGACATAGCGCGAATGCAGGAAGCGTTCGAACAACTCGGATTCCATCAGCCGGCCCAGAATCCTCTTCTCATCGACGGGCGGCCTCCCCTCCTCGACGTAATCCCGCACCCAGTCCACACGATCCCTGTCGACCATGTGCATGTATTCGATCCCCAGACAGGACGAATAGATCGAGCGCCATTTGTCGACCTCTGCGGGTTGTGCCGCCGCGATCGCTTCTTCCAGATCCGGGTGCACGTACGGCGAGAGGCGCTCTAACGGGTCGAGGTTCGCGTCGAGATACCCCCAGCGGCGAAACGCGTCCGCCAGCGGGTCGTAGTTACGTCCGGATGTCACCCGTGGTCTCCTTCCAGCAGACACCGCCTACATTTTTCTGTAGTCGGGTACCCGCTCGGGTTTGTTGCCCAATATCGATTCTATGCGGTCCATGACGGGGCGTTTCAGCTTGCCGGCGACGTCGAGCGCCTTCATGTTCTCCGCGACCTGTTCCGGTCTCGAAGCGCCGGTGATCACCGTGCTCACGTTCGGATTCTTCAGACACCACGCCAGCGCCAGCTGCGCCCTCGTGCACCCCACGTCGTCGGCGACTGCCTTCAGCTGTTTTACCCTGTCGATACTGGCCGCCGCTTCTTCGCCCACCAGCCGGTCGCGCAACCACTCCATCCCCTTCGCGTAGGCGCGGCTGTCATCCGGTCCCTTGAGGTCGTCGTACTTGCCCGTGAGGAGCCCGCTCGCCAGGGGGCTCCAGATCGTCGTCCCGAGTCCGATTTCGGCGTAGAGCCGGGCGTACTCCTTTTCGACGCGCTCCCGGCAGAGCATGCTGTACTGCGGCTGTTCCATCTGCGGCGGAATCAGGCGTTCCCGCCTCGCCACGGCGACCGCTTCCATGATCTGGTCGGCGCTCCACTCGCTCGTACCCCAGTACAACGCCTTGCCCTGGTCTATCAGGTGGTTCATCGCCCTGACCGTCTCCTCGACCGGCGTGGCCGGGTCGGGACGGTGGCAGAACAACAGGTCGACGTAGTCGAGTTGCAGCCGGCCGAGCGCGGCGTTGGTGCCCTCGATGACGTGCTTGCGCGACAAGCCGCGGTCGTTGGGTCCGTTCCCGCCCCAGAAGATCTTCGTCGAGATGACCAGATCGGAACGTTTCCAACCGGCGCGTCTGATCACGTTTCCCATGACCTCTTCCGCTTTGCCGCCCGCGTAGGTCTCCGCGTTGTCGAAGAAATTCACGCCGGCTTCGTACGCGGCCACCATGCAGTCGTGGGCGACGTCTTCGCCGACCTGGGATCCGTACGTAACCCAGGCACCCAGCGACAACGCCGACACTTTCAGTCCGGACGAACCAAGGTGACGATACTCCATTTGAATCCAGGCTCCTTCCCTCTGGTCACATTTTGCTGACCAGGATCCCGCCGTAAGAAATCCCCTCGCGGTCGAGGGCCACGAAAAAATGTCCGATCGTCAGCAGATATTCATCCGAACGCCGTGAGATATCCTCC
>CBDVDJ010000513.1:0-3034 GCA_965372695.1 uncultured bacterium | reverse complement strand
TCCTGTTCGTGGCGACGAGCAAAGTCGGCTACGCCACGCTGGACGTTCAGGTCATGAAGAGCATGGTCGCCCAGCATCCCGAGATGTTCGCGGGGGTGGCGACGGCCGCCTGCATCCTCCTGTTCGTCGGTGCGTGTGGAAAATCGGCCCAGATACCGCTCTACGTCTGGCTGCCAGACGCGATGGCCGGCCCCACGCCCGTCAGCGCGCTGATCCACGCCGCCACCATGGTTACCGCGGGTGTCTATATGGTGGCCCGGATGGGATTCCTCTACGAACTCGCGCCGGTGGCCATGATCGTCGTCGCCGTCGTGGGGGCCGTCACGGCGATATACGCCGCCAGTATCGGGCTCTGCCAGCGGGACATCAAGAAAGTCCTCGCCTACTCGACGGTGAGCCAGCTGGGCTACATGTTCATCGCCGTCGGTGTGGGAGCGTTCTCCGCCGGCGTGTTCCACCTGATGACGCACGCGTTCTTCAAGGCCTGCCTGTTTCTCGGGGCGGGCTCGGTGATCCACGCGATGAGCGGCGAGCAGGACATGTTCAAAATGGGCGGCCTGCAGAAGGTGCTCAAGGTCACGTCGGGGACATTTATCGTCGCGGCGCTGGCCATCGCGGGCTTTCCCGGGTTATCGGGGTTTTTCTCCAAGGATGAAATCCTGTGGTTTGCGTACAACGTGCCCGTCGGCCCGCCGTGGCTCGGCACGTTTCTCTGGGTCATCGGCTTCGTTACGGCGGGTATGACGGCGTTCTACGTATTCCGCGCCGTGTTCCTCACCTTCTTCGGCGAGAGCCGCGTGTCCGAAGAAGCCAAGCACCACCTCCACGAGTCGCCGGCCGTCATGACGGTGCCGCTCGTCATCCTGGCGGCGGGGAGTGTCGTGGTCGGATGGTTCGGAGTGCCCGAGGTGCTCAAGGGTTCGAACTTCTTTCATCATTTTCTCGCACCCGTGTTTGGAGGCGGTCACGAAGCGGCCGCCGGGCCGGGTGAAGGTCATTCGATGATCGAAGCCGTCGTGGCGCCCGGCCAGGTCGCCGCGTCGGCGGGCAATGCCAGCCACAGTCTCGAAATCGCCCTGATGGTGGCGTCGGTGCTCATCGGCCTCGTCGGTATCGCCCTGGCGTACACGTTGTACATCAAGAACCCCGGAATTCCCGGACGCATCGCCGCCCGTCTACGCGGGCTCTATACGCTGTTGTTCAATAAATACTATGTCGATGAAATTTATGAATACACGCTGGTCCGTCCCGGATACGCGCTGTCCGACCGGGTGCTCTTCCGTGTCGTGGACGCGGGCATCATCGATGGCGTGGTCAACGGGATCGGAATCACCGCCCGCCTGATCGGCGCCGCGGCGCGGCTGCTGCAGACGGGCGTGGTGCGGACCTACGCGCTGTTCATGCTGCTGGGATTTCTTTATATGCTCTATCGCCTTTTGAAGTAGCGGGAAAACAGAGGATAACGAGTGGATCTCATTACTGTCATAACGTTTCTGCCGACCGCGGGCGCCGTCATCGTTCTGATGCTGCCCAGAAAGTCGCATTCGCTCATCCGCTGGTTTTCGCTGCTGGTGACCATCGTAACGTTCGCCGTGTCGGTCAAGTTATTCCTCGACTTCGAGACCATCGCCCCGATGCAGATGGTCAAGCACGTCCCCTGGATCCCGTCGCTGGGGATCTCGTACAAGGTGGGCATCGACGGCATATCGCTCCTGCTGGTCATGCTCGTCACGTTCATCATGCCGATTACCGTGCTCAGTTCGTTCGGCGGCATCAAGAAGCGCCTCAAGGAATTCTTCTTCAGTCTGCTGATCCTGGAAACGGCGATGACGGGAGCCTTTGTCTCGCTCGACCTGTTTCTCTTCTACGTATTCTGGGAAGCGATGCTGATCCCGATGTACTTCCTCATCGGCGTCTGGGGCGGCAAGCGCCGCATTTACGCGGCGGTGAAGTTTTTTATCTATACGATGGTCGGGTCTCTCCTGATGCTGGTTGGCATTATCTACGTGGTTATCGCGTACAAGGCTCAGACCGGTGTCATGACCTTCGAGTATTCGAAGCTCCTCGGTATCCTGCTCAGCCCGGAACAACAGTGGCTCCTGTTCCTCGCGTTCGGACTGGCCTTCGCCATCAAGGTGCCCATGTTTCCGTTCCACACGTGGCTTCCCGACGCCCACGTCGAGGCACCGACGGCGGGCAGCGTCATCCTGGCCGGCGTGCTCCTGAAAATGGGGACGTACGGCTTCATCCGGTACGCCATGCCGATGTTTCCCGTCGCGGCGATCAAGGCGATACCGCTTATTTCGATCCTCGCCATCATTGGCATCATCTACGGCGCCCTCGTGGCGATGGTGCAGACGGATGTCAAGAAACTGGTGGCGTATTCGTCCGTGTCCCACCTCGGATTCGTCATGCTGGGGCTGTTTGCGCTCAATACGGAGGCCGTGGAGGGCGCCATATACCAGATGCTCAATCACGGTATCTCGACGGGGGCGCTGTTTCTTCTCGTGGGGGTGGTGTACGAACGCCGGCATACGCGTCTCATCGCGGATTACGGCGGGCTGACGCGGGTCATGCCGTGGTATGCGGTTTGTTTCATGATCTTTACTCTGTCGTCGATCGGGCTGCCGCCGCTCAACGGTTTCGTGGGCGAATTCATGATCCTGCTCGGAGTGTATGCGGCCAATCCTGTCTACAGCATACTGGCGGCGACGGGTGTGGTTCTGGGGGCGATCTACATGCTGTGGATGTATCAGCGTGTATTTTACGGAGAAGTGACGCATGAGGAAAACAAGAGCCTCAAGGACCTCGTGCCGCGCGAGGTCGTGGTATTCGCGCCGTTGATCCTGATGGTTTTTCTGATGGGCGTCTACTCGAAGCCCTTCATCAGCCGGATGGAACCGTCTGTCGAGAAATTCGTGCAGGAAATGAATTACTACCGGGATCTGGTCGATAACGACACGCGCGCCCCTTTTGACGTGACCCTGCCGGGCCCGGAGGGGCCGGACGCCGGGAACGACGCGTCGTCCGACGC
>CBDVDJ010000512.1:0-3038 GCA_965372695.1 uncultured bacterium | reverse complement strand
CACCCATGGTAAAATAAGAAAAAGAGGCGCCCGAAAGGGCGCCTCTTTTTCTGAAATCCCGACAATTACTAATTATACAGAGCCTTGATCTGGCCCCATGAGGTTGCCTGTACGGGAACCAGGGGACAGATGAGGGACGTCATTCCGATACCGTCGAACGGGACGTTGTCCGGCCAGCGCACCGCACGCGGGTCCGTCTGGCCCGGATATGCGCTGATTACGATCTGACTGCCTGGCGTACCCGAAATGCCGGCGCAGTCGTTACACATCCACACGACCGTCGCCGTCATCAGCACAGCGGCGCCGAAAGCATTGACCGGGACGTTCCACGCGATCGCGATGCCGGTCTGCGAATCACCGATCTTGAGGTCGGTGTCCACCGGGAAATCGCCCAGCCACATCAGGTGCGGCGTGTAATCGATCGTGAATTCGGCCGCGCTTATCCACATGTTGAAGTTGTGGGCGACGACGTAAAGGGTATCGATGTGAGACCCGATCAGGCCCGCGGGACAGTTAGCGGCGGCCTCCTGCAGATTCTCATCGAAATAAACCTGGAAATACGGCGTCTGTGCATACGCCGAGCTGGTAATTGCAATTGTGAATACGATTGCAATTGTCAATAGAGCTTTTTTCATGGGTGTCCTCCTCGGTTACTTGAAACCCATTCAAAACATAAGCTTATGTTCCGCACCACGTGCGAATCACCGGTATGGAACGGGGGAACTTACCAAACTATGCGCCCGTGCAAGACGTGTGCCGTGATTTGAAGGGATAACTCGTAACTGCGGGCAAAGGACATGACGGGAACGGAAACGCGGCGTGACGCCGCGCTTCCATCGAGCCGACCGGAAAATATTGCCGGTCTTTGCGGTGGAAACACTGTCGGGGGGTATGTGCACCTGCAGGCACTACGCCCATTCAGAAAAGCGGAAAGCCCGCCGAGTCAACCGGCCGGGCTTTCGCGCATCCACTTCGTTGCGGGATTCCTTCTCAGCAATTCGGAACGTCTCGCGGCTTCAACCAGTTGAACAAGGATCCGGGGTTCGCAGCCCCGGTGGGGGAATACGCTCCGCGAGACGCGCATCACACAAGCGGAATGGATTTCTATGTTCCTGGTACCCTAAGTACGCATATCGTATGCCATTTGTTTGTAAGAATTTAACCTCCTGTATCCAAATAAGTTACCAGGCAGCTACGCCGAAAGCGGCCAATCGATAGCGACTGAATTCACAACTTTGTTTACATTTTTATGTATGAGGCGGCGCCCGCGGTGGCGTCCCGAATTTCATAACCATTAGCCATAGCAGGTGTTACAGAGTTTATGGCGTCCAGCACGACGGTGTGACCGACGTTTACACCCATTCGTGTGTGTCGACGAAATCGCGGGATTGGCGTATCATGGGCCGCGGTTCGTGCATACGAAGGCGGCCGCCGCCGCCCCACCCAACCAGAGAAGAGAGGATTCACAAAATGACGCGCCACATCCGCCGGTCCGCGACCGGCGTCGCAACCACGATTATAGCCGCCGCGGCCGTATCAGCCGCCCTGTTCGTGTCCTGTGGCCAGGACGCCGACGAAGCAGACAAGTTTCCCCGCACCGGGACCTCCGCGCCGCTGGCCGCGGGTGAAATCACCAGCTTCAGGCTGGACAACGGAATCACCGTCTATCTACAGGAAGAACACTCCAGACCCGAGGTCGCCATCGAAGTACTGTACACCGGGGGCGTTATTCACGAGGGGGCCGGCAAGACGCAGGTCTCCCGCGTCGTTCCCCACATGCTGATCTTCTCGCCCACGGCGAGTTTTGGAGCCAACGGAGCGGTGGAGAAGATCCAGGAGACCGGGCGTGTAAACGGAGAGGTCAGCGGAGCGTTTTCGCATTTCGACTACACCGGACCCAGCGATCAACTCGAATTGCTGCTCCAGGTCGAAGCCGAACGGCTCACGTCGGTTGAATTCAACGACGAGCAACTGGTGCAGTTTTCAAAAAAATGTCAGGTAGACCTCGACCAGATCCTGGATGATCCGCGGTTGTCGCTTTCGAAATACGGACTGATGACCTTCAACCAG
The DNA here is from genome assembly GCA_965372695.1 of uncultured bacterium. Classification (GTDB taxonomy): domain Bacteria; phylum Krumholzibacteriota; class Krumholzibacteriia; order WVZY01; family JAKEHA01; genus CBDUWU01. Next base: position 968 of record CBDVDJ010000512.1, on the reverse strand, counting down.
GTGTACAACCACGGCCAGACATCCGTCCCGCTCTACAACGGCGTTTTCCAGCTGACGCTCAAAGACCTGGAGAATTTCAGAAATGCGCGTTACCGACTGACGGGCATGGTTCTCGCCATAACGGGCGATTTCGACACCGCCGCGGCCACCGATCTGATCAACAAGTACTTCGGCCCCATCGAGGAACGTCCCGAAGTCGATATGCCGCCGCCACGCCCGGCCAACCGCAACGTCAATGCCCACTGGGACGTGGCCGCCAACGTCATGTTCCTCGTATTTCCGGGTCCCTATGATAACGAAGTGGAACGGCTCGTCCTGACGATGTTCGGTGCCTACCTGAATCGGCAATTACATACCAGCCAGGAACTCGCCCGGTACATCAAGTCGTCGTTCTGCAGCAATCAACTCTACCCGGTAGACGAGATGCCGTTCTTCGTGTTCGCCGAAATGAAACGCGGACGCGAGCCCCAGGAGATCCGGCCCGTCATACTCCTCACGATCGACGAAACGATGCGTCGCGTCACGGAGAAGATGTTCGGGGCGATGAAGACTAATCTCATCACATTCATGGAGTCATCGATTTTCGACGCGCAGATGAATATTTCCCGCGTTCCTCATCACCAGATCCTCGCACAGGAAGCGCTCAATATCGCCTCCCGGCACTATCTGCGCAATGACCGCACGCCGGAAGAGTTCATCGAGTTTATCGACTCGATCACGTATGAGCAGGCGTCCGGCTATATAGAGTCGAGGCTGACGCTCGAGAACATGAAAGAAGTCGTCATTCGCGAACAGTGACACCAACAAAAAGGTGCCCCGCGCTACTATATGAAGAGCGAGGGGCACCTTTTTGATTCTTTCCATCCGCTACCTAAGGCACCACAGTCGGCATTCCCAGCATCGGCCAGAACACCAGGATGAATACAACGAGCACGAGCAGCAGGACGATACTGGCCGGCACACCCGTG
>CBDVDJ010000511.1:0-3040 GCA_965372695.1 uncultured bacterium | reverse complement strand
CGTGCGGGGCTGCGGAGCGTCCCGCGCTACTATATGACCGGCGCGAGGCTGCGGAGCGTCCCGCACTACTATATGACCCGTGCGGGGCTGCGTGATAAATGGATCCGGCCGGGTCCGGTATTGAGGCTGACGCTTTCAACAAAAACCGCCCGGAATTTCATCCGGGCGGCTTCTTGTCAAATCTGTTTGACGGTATTCGTCCCCCCTCCGGGGTTACTCCAGCGCCGCGCGCAGGGCCGCCCTGGCGAGCAGCCGTGTGGAGTCGAGTACAGGCAGCGGAGAAGTCTCGGGCGTCACGATCAGCGGGATCTCGGTGCAAGCTAGCGCGACGGCGTCACAACCGTCGTTCGCCATCTCGCCGATCAACCCGATAAAGTACTCCCGCGCTTCTTTGGTGAAGCGGTGGGCGACCAGCTCGTCGAATATGATCTTGTTGATCAGCTCGCGATCCTTGGCGCCCGGTATCGTGTTCTCGATGCCGACCTCCGACAGCTTGTCGCTGTAAACGGGTCCGTCCATCGTATACGTCGTCCCGATGATGCCGAGGCGTTTGAACCCTTCGCGCTGGGCCGCCTTTGCCACTTCCTCGGCGATGTGCAGCCAGGGAAGGCTCGACTTTTCGACCACCGCATCGTAGACGCGGTGAATCGTGTTGTCGGGGCAGATCACCAGTTCGGCGCCCGCCTTCGCGATCTTTTCCTGCGACGACAGCATCAGCGCGGCCACGCCGTCCCACGCCCCCGCCTCCATCAGTCGTACGTAGTCGCTGAACGGGTGCGTGTGTATACTCACTTCCGGGTGGGCGTGACGGGCGCCGAGCAATGCGGGCGCTTCTGTGCAAATCGTCGTGTAGCAAAGCGCCGCGCCCTCGGCACTACAGGCTACAATACCGATGTGTTTGGCCACTCTCTCCGAGCCTCCTTGGGAAATATCGGGCAACCGCTGGATCTCCCCTTCCCGACCGCCCGTCGTAACTGCATTCAGCGTTCCACTGTAAACGCAAACCAGTATTTTTAAAAGGGAATTCCTTTCAGGGGACACCGTTGCCCCGAAAGTCGTTGACAGTCAACACGCATCACACGGATACTCGGGGTGTCCACCCTCCGAACGATCAAACAGATTCCGACAGGGGACCCGCCCATGCCTATCGAAACGATTCCCCAGCAGTTTCTTCACGTTGTCGAGACCTTCAACAAGCCCGACGCTTTTCGGTACAAACCCCCGGGCGGCGGCCACTATGTCGACGTGTCACACCGGGAAGCGCTCGAGCGCGTCCACCACGCCGCCCTCGGATTGCACGCGCTTCAACTCGCCAAACAGGACCGTGTGGCACTGCTCTCCGAGAACCGGTTAGAGTGGGCGGTGGCCGACCTTGCCATCCTGTCGGCCGGTTGCATCACAGTCCCGGTATACGCCACGCTGCCCGCGCCACAGGTGGAATATATTCTCTCCGACTCGGAGGCAAGGGCGGTATTCGTTTCGACGCAGGATCAGCTGGCCAAGGTGGAAGCCATCCGGAGCAAGCTGCCGAAGCTGCAGCACATTATTTCATTCGACCCGGAATGCGACGCGGAAGGCGTCATCACCCTGGACGCGCTCGTCGCCCGCGGCGAAATGGTCGCGGACAAGCCCGCCTACAAGGATCTCATCTCCACGATCGGCAAGAACGACTGGGCGAGCGTGATCTATACGTCGGGAACGACGGGCATCCCCAAGGGCTCGATTCTCACGCACTGGAACTTTCTCAGCAACGTCAACGCGGCGTTGTTGGTCCTCCGCATCGAACCGACCGACTCGTGTCTGTCTTTTCTGCCGTTGAGCCACGTCTTCGAGCGCACGGCCGGATACTACGTCATGCTCACCGCCGGCGTCTCGATCGCCTACGCCGAGACGGTGGAATCCGTGGCCGAAAACATGCTGGAAATATCCCCCACGATCATGATCGCCGTTCCCCGGTTCTACGAGAAGATTCACGGGCGCGTCATGGCGGCGGTCGAGCAGGGTTCAGGGATAAAAAAAGGCCTGTTCAAGTGGGCGATGAAGACGGGAGACAAGTACGTGGCGGAATCGATCGCGGGCAATGTGGGGTTCATGACCAGCCGCAAACGCGGATTGGCCGACGCACTTGTGTTTCGCAAACTCAAGGCCCGAACGGGCGGAAGTATCCGCTTCTTCGTATCGGGCGGGGCACCACTCAACCCGGATATCAACCGGTTTTTCCACGCGGCGGGCCTGACGCTGCTGGAGGGCTACGGTTTGACAGAGACGTCACCCATGATCTCGGCCAACACGTTCGAGCACCTCAGATTTGGAACGGTGGGCAAGCCCCTCCCCGGTGTCGATGTCAAGATTGCCCCGGACGGCGAGATCCTGGTGCGCGGCGACCTCATCATGCAGGGCTACTACAAGAAGCCGGATGAGACCAATGAGGCCATCGTCGACGGCTGGTTCTATACCGGCGACATCGGAAATATCGACGAGGACGGTTATCTTTCCATTACCGACCGCAAAAAGGACATCATCGTCACGGCGGGGGGCAAGAACGTCGCGCCCCAGCCGATGGAAAACTGCCTCAAGAACAGCAGGTTCATCGACGAAGTGATCGTGATCGGGAACGGTCGCAAGTTCGTATCGGCTCTGATCGTCCCCAACTTCGAAAACCTGCGTCAGTTCGCTGTCGGCCGTCATATCGAGCACACCTCGGACGATGAGCTGGTCGCCGACGCCCAGGTTGGCGAGCTCTATACCGACGAAATCGCGCGGCTCTGCGAACCGTTCGCCGGGTTCGAGCAGATCAAGAAATTCACGATTCTCGCGACACCGCTCACCATCGAGTCGGGCGAACTCACGCCGAGCCTCAAGGTCAAGCGCCGGATCATCGAGAGCAAATACAAGGACCGGATCGACTCGCTCTATGCCGAATAGACCGGGCCAGCCCTGGCCACCCGTTTCTCGATATCTTGTCGTGGCCGCGCGGTCTCTCATAAAGCACCTTGAGTGAACCTTTAATCAACCGCCTCTGCGCGGTGCGGTTCGTGAG
>CBDVDJ010000510.1:0-3052 GCA_965372695.1 uncultured bacterium | reverse complement strand
CGGCGTCGTTGGGCGTCGCCATTCGTTTTTTTCAGGATTTCTTTGGCCTTGTCGATACGTTTCTGGTAGGTCCCCCGCGAATTGATCACGGATTCCAGTTCTTCGAATTCCTTTTCCAGAGCGTTGTAGTGCTCCAGGGCGCGTGATCCGAATCTCGATGCCTCTTGCTCACGAGCCAGGTTGGCGCGCAATTCCTCGAGTATGTTCTCCGCCCGTATCATTCGCGCCCCCAACTGAAACGCGTGGAGCCGGTCCGCGATGATGCCAGCGCACAGTTCAATGAACACCTTGTCCTTGACCTGGAAACGGTCGTGCTTGCGGTTGATCTGGTCCTTCTCGACATATACGCCGATCGCACCGTGACTCTCACCGGCGGCGGTGAGCGGACACGCAAAGAAGTACCGGATCCTGCCGACGGCGACCTCGTTGAGCAGCGCGTGCCCGCTGTCTCCCCGCACCGGTTTCATCGTTCCCCCGGCACGGTCGAGAATCGTGTCGAAGCATTCTCCGATCGACATGTCGGTGTCGTCGGCCTCGACCGTGAACTCATCCACCGTTTTGATATGAAGTGTCTTTCGGCGGACGAAGTCCTTGAGAAACACGCCGCTGCCCCCGACAGCACGGCAGATCATGGAAAGCACCAGGTTCAGGCTCTCACCCACGCTCGCCGGGGTATCGGCGGCCTGGAGCATCTCCTGGATCTTGCGCAACACCCGCGCCTTGCGCTTCCGGTCAGACGTTTCGATCAGGTTTTTGATCGCGGACGCCGCGTGCTGGGTCAGGCTGTAAAGCATCGACACGTCGTCCACACCGACGTTTCGGCCGGTGAACCCGTTGTCGGCGGCGAGTACAGCCGTCACGCGCCCGTGGATTTTGATGGGAATGGAGATATACGATTCGGTACCGAAGAAATCGAGGAACGGGTCGGTGGCAAATTCGGTCATCCTGCCTTCGGCCATCACCGGGTACTCGGAGGCGATCGACTTGACCACGGCGCTGCGATGCCAGTCGAGGGGCAGGTTGAACGTGCGGGTCTTCAAGGTGAGGTCGCTCGACTCGATCTGCTCGTAGTTCGTAAAAACAGTCCTGGCTATCGCCTCGAAAGACACACGGCTCGGCTCGTCAGCGTCTTCCTCACCCGACGCCGCGATCCGTTCGGAGGCCAGATGCCCCTTGACGGCGTTCTGACGCGGGTCCACGAGGAGCAGGTAGGCGCGTTGGACACCGATCGTACGCCACGTCGTGCAGAAGGCCAGCAGCATCAGATACACCTTGCCGATGCTGTCGGCGTCGGGCAGGACCTGCAACATCCGCATCAACGACGACAGTTCCGTCAGTGATCTTTCGGTACGTTCGAGCATATTGGGACGCGCCGGGCGCGAATGATAAAGTGGCCAGGGGCGGCGATTTACATGGTCCGGACGATGCCGGATACGCAATCTTCGTGCCACGGACGGGGCGGTGGAATCGCGGGAAGACTCAGGAATCGTACCCTTCGGGGTGGGCGAGGCGCCATTGCCAGGACGACCGGACGATCTCCTCCAGGGCGCTGTGCCGCTGGTGCCACCCCAGAACCTCGGCCGCTTTTTTTGAAGACGCCAGCAGGGCGGGCGGGTCACCGGGGCGCCGGGGTCCGGTTTCACGCTGAATCTGCTTGCCGGTGACTGTTTCCGTGGTCCTGACCACCTGGAGCACGGTGAAGGGGTCTTCGCTCCCCAGATTGAGCGGGCCGGAAAAACCGCCGTCCATCGCTTCGAGTGCGAGTACGTGGGCCTCGGCGAGGTCCGTTACGTGGATGTAGTCGCGAATACACGTACCGTCGGCGGTGTCGTAGTCGTCGCCGAAGATCGTGAACTTCTCACGCCGGCCCTGCGCCGTGTCCAGAACGATCGGAATCAGGTGAGTCTCCGGGCGATGGTCTTCACCGCATCTTTCCGTGCTGCCACCGGCGTTGAAATACCGGAGTGCCACATACGATAGCCCCCACGCCTGCTGCGACGCTTCCAGAACGGTTTCGATCATCAATTTCGTGGTTCCGTACGGGCTGGTCGGATGGCACGGTTCCGTTTCGACGATCGGAAGCCTGCGGGGCGCCCCGTAAACGGCGGCGCTCGAAGAAAAAACAAATTTCCTGATTCCGTACGACTCCATCGCGCGCAGCAGCGACACGGAACCGCCGACGTTGTTGTCGAAATAGCTCAACGGATCGGACACCGAGTCGCCCACGATACTGAGGGCGGCGAAATGCAGGACCGCATCGGTATTGGAGTCCAGCGCGCGGTCGAGTGCCGCACGGTCCCGGATATCGCCCTCGACGAGCCGGCATTCCGCGGGGAGGGCATCGCGATGCCCGGTAGACAGGTTGTCGAGGATCGTGACGTCGTGGCCTTTTTGCAGGAGAAGTTCGACGACAACGGAACCGATATAGCCGGCACCGCCCGTGACGCAGAGTTTCATGGTTTTGCCTTCCTGGTCTGGCGCAGTGCCCGTTTCAGGTAATAACCGGTGTATGATCCTTTGGTCCTCGAGATCTGCGACGGCGTACCCGTGGCCACCACGCGGCCGCCATCCTCTCCACCCTCGGGCCCGAGGTCGATAACGTGGTCGGCCTGGAGGATCACCTGGGGATTGTGCTCCACCACTATGACCGAATTTCCCCTCGCCATCAATTCCCGAAGCACCTCGATCAGAGTCGCAACGTCGTCCACGTGGAGTCCCGTCGTCGGTTCGTCCAGTATATAAACGCCGCCGCCGCCTTCATTGTCCGCCAGCTCCCTGGCGATTTTCATCCGCTGCGACTCCCCCCCCGAAAGTGTCGTGGAGGGCTGCCCCAGCCGTATGTAACCGAGACCGACCCTGGACAACACCCCCAGCCGATCGACGAGCGCCTTGTGCCCCGCAAAATGGACCAGCGCGTCGTCCACGGTCAGATCCAGGACCTCGGAGAGATCCAGCCCCCTGTGGGTAATCTCGAGCGTCTCGTGGTTGAACCGCCTGCCCTCACACTCGGAGCAGCGAACGAACAAATCCGCCATGAAGTGCATCTCGACTC
>CBDVDJ010000509.1:0-3056 GCA_965372695.1 uncultured bacterium | reverse complement strand
TGCTGAAATCTTCGGTGTGTTTGTTCTCGGTGGCGAGGCCGGGTAGAGCGGAGAAAAGAAAGAAACACAGAACGATCGCGGAAGCCGTAAAGCCAATGGGTGTTTTCATGGTCGAACCTTTCCGGTGAAAAGGGTCCTGTGATGCAGAAGCGCCAGGATCTCACGAGATGACAGCCAACCCGGCTACGATGTTTTCTCTGATGTAGCGCCGTCTCGTGTTTAGTAAAGGCGGCTTCTTCTTTCTCTCCTTACTTGATCAACACCATTTTTCGTGTCTCGCTGAAACTCCCTGCCGTCAACCGGTAGAAATACACGCCGCTGGATACGCCTCTCGCATCCCAGGTCGCGTTGTGTTGACCGCCGGGCAGCTCATCCTCCACCAGCGTTGCTACGAGTTTGCCCGTCACGTCGTATACCTTCAGCGTCGCATATCCTCGCTCCGCGAGTGCGTAGTTGATGACTGTCGTTGGGTTGAACGGGTTCGGCGTCGCGCTCCCCAGAGATGTGACCGCCAATGTGTTTGACAGTGCCAGCTCCGGGCCGACATCGCCTTTCCGCGGGACGATCCTCACACAATCCAGGATTTCAATCGGCGTTCCGTCCTTCATTTGACCGGTGAGTGTGACTGGCACACCGTCGCCCGACACGTCGCCCAGCGCCGATGCGACCTCCAGCCGCGAAAACTTGAGCGTCAGATCAGTGTGGCCATCCGGACCAGCATCGGAACACGCACAATCTTCGTCGCCCGCCGGCGGGGCGGCGATGTCCTTGAAGTCGTACCGCAGCGGCGCCGCGCCTTCGAGCTCGAGCGACGACACGTCGATGTCATCGACATCAAACTCATCGCTTCCCAACACGGCCACCGGCAGCACGCCGCCATTGGCTTTCTCACCCTTCGGGACTGTGACATTGAGTGGATTGGGGCACGAACCGGGTTTGATGTCGAGACAGGCGCCCGCGATCTTCGGAACGACGTATTCCAGGATGTAGAAACCGTTAAGATGATCCGCCACGTAGACGTGATCACCACGCACGACCGATCCCATCGATATGAACGTGGGGTAGAAACCAGCCTCCACCGGCGCCGCCGGGTCAGAAACGTCCACCACCCGCATACTTCCATTGCAGGCAACGTACGCATAGTTGCCGCTCACGGTCACGTTGTTTGCATACAGGTTGTCGGGATCGTAGTTACCCTTTTCAACGGGATTGGCCGGATCAGAGATGTCGATCACGCGCATAACATCTTGCCCGACAGCCATATAGACGTAGCTGCCACTCACATCCACGCCCCTGACTCTCCTGTCCGTGGTGTACACACCTTCCTCGGACTGGTTCGCCGGGTCGGAAATGTTGATCGAGCGAAGCCAGCCGGTTCCAAACCCGGACACGACTCCCACCAGGTACGCGTAGTCACCGCTCACCGCAACACCGGTGGCAGACAAGAGTTCGCTTCTACTTTCCTCGAAAAGCGACATCGGATCGGCAATGTTAACCACGCTAAGACCCTGGGCGGTTATGTACGCGTAATTACCGCGCAGGCGCACATTGTACACCCACCCCCCATCATCCGGATCGTGGAATGCCACCTCCTGTGGGTCTGTCGGGTCGGAGATGTCGATCACGCGGAGACCGCCTGTCTCTGCCGCCAGATACGCAAAGCGCCCACGTACTGCGACCCCGTGTCCACTGCCGGGGACATCGAGACCGCCGGCCGCAACTGGTTTCATCGGGTCGGAAATATCCAACACTCGAAAACCATAAGATGCCTCGCCAATATATGCGTAGTCGCCGTCGACGGCCACACCATACACGGTGTCCCCCGTCTTGTACTGGCCCACCGGGTCAGGATCCTCCGGGTCGGAGATGTCTCTCACCCGAACCCCGCGACGGGAATTGGCCACGTAGGCTCGATCGCCTTCGAGCGCAATTCCCATGACGCCGTCTCCCCACGACAGCCGGGAAGCCACCTCCGACGGGTTTGTCGGGTCGGCAATGTCGATCACCCGAAAGCGAACCCCGCTTCCTACATAGGCGTAACTGCCTCTTACAACCAGATTGGTTGCATACATTCCTGGATCGTAAAAACCCACTTCCTGCGGGTCCGCCGGGTTCGAAACATCGATCACGCGCAGCCCAGCCCAGTCATCCGCCACGTACGCGTAGTTGCCACTGACCGCGACGTCAAGCGCATACTCCCCGGTATCGTAATAGCCCGCCTCGAACGGAGCCGCCGGGTTCGAAACATCGATCACGCGCAGCCCGTTGTTGTAACCGGCCACATACGCATAGTTACCACTGACCGCCACACCCAGCGCAATACTCCCCGTATGATAGCCCGCCTCGAACGGAGTCGCCGGATTCGAAATATCGATCACGCGCAGCCCATCGCCGTGATCGGCCACGTACGCGTAGTTGCCACTGACCACGACGTCTTGCGCATAGTTTCCCGTATCGTAGAAACCGACCTCAAAGGGGGAGCCTGGATTGGAAATGTCGACGATGCGAAGGCCCGCCGCTCCATCCGCCACATACGCGTATTGGCCACTTATGTGGATCGATTCGCATTTACCGGGCAGCGGGTACTGGGCGAGTTCTGCCGGCGCATCCAGGGCGGTGAAGTCCACGACGATGAGGCCGCCGACAACACCGGCATATGCAATTGAGTCCTTCACGGCGACGGTAAAGCACATGCCACCGATCCACCTGCCCACGAGGTTCACATTCCAGCTATCCTCGCCAGCCATCTCGCTGTGGATTCGACCTCGATCTCTCTCGATTTCAAAACGATCGTTCGTCGGCACGGACAGCGAAGTCTCCTGCTGGGCAAAGGATGTCGAGACCCCGAGCAACGGGAGCACACTGAGCCCGGCAAGAAGAAACGCCCAGAACAAACTGCGCTTGGGAAGATAAGACGCTCTCTGGATCAGCCTCATGATGTCTTGTCCTTTCCGCCGGGATCGGCGTTCTGTAGAAATGCTTCACTGACACGAATTCAATTGGCGGTCGTATTCAGACTGTCCTTGTATTGTGTGGTGCTGAAATCTTCGGTGTGT
>CBDVDJ010000508.1:0-3058 GCA_965372695.1 uncultured bacterium | reverse complement strand
GCTGGTATTCGCCGGCCAACTGCATTCTCAGGGTGTCGGGGACCTCGGACATTCCTTCCATGAGGGCCCTGTATCTCAGGTTCACTTTACCAATTCGCGCGCGGACATCCTGGGCCTCGGCTTTCTGCTCTTGAAACGTGGTCCTGGCTTCGCGTTGTTCGTTCCATGCCCGGTAAGAGGTCACAGCCGCAACTATGACGGCCGCCGCCAGAATGACCAGAAGTATGCCCATGAATATTTTCATCTTGGTAGTCCTTGTAACAACTATACAGAAATCAGGTTCCAGGTTGAATGTCAAGTCCCGTCAATGCGTCGAAAAGTTCTTTGACCGGCCGCATACACGACTGCCATTCCGCCCGGGTCTTTACCAGTTCCAGGTTGGCCCGGATCGCGCGTTCCCGGAGCGGGGCGTCTTTCCACGCCTCGATAATCGACAAGGCGAGCTGCATCGGTTGCCGGACCGGCACCAGCCGCCCGTTGACGCCGTCCTCGATCCACTCGCGGTTGGCGGGGATGTCGCTCACGATCGGGAACAGACCGCATGCCATCGCCTCGAGCAGCGATACCGACGTGGTATCAGACAGCGCTGTCGAGACGAATATATGGTGATCCTTCAACAGCGCGGGCACCCGGTCGTGGTCGACGTTGCCCACGAACACGATCGCACGCCGGGCGATCGACCGTTCAGCGCACGCGGTCAGGTCCGCTCGCAGCTCTCCGTCTCCCGCAACGGTAAGCGTCGCGTCGTGGAACGACTCGCGCACAGCGGGGAATGCATCGATTACCGTGGCTACGCTGTACACCGGGGCCAGTTTGCGGTTACTGAGAATCCGCGGCCCCCCTTCCAGAAGATCGGTCTTCGGACCGAACTTGTCCAGGTCGACCCCGAACGGAAAAGTGATCACGTTGTCGGCCGGGACCCCCATCGCCACGATTTTCTCCGTCATCACGCGAGCGTCCGACGTGATGCACGTCGCCCGGTGCAGGACGTGCCGGGTCCGGAAGCGGTGAAACGGGCTTTTTCCCGGGTCGGTCATGATATCGCTGCCCCACGTGCTCATCACCCACGGTTTGTGTCCCGCGATAGCGGCGATCATGCCGTAGTTCGGCACAAAATGCGCGTTGATTACGTGCGGATCGAACCGGCGTATCATGTCCTTCACCGCCGGAACGGCGAGGAGATAGCGCACGAAATGCGGCAGAAAAACAGGTACGCGCAGGTGACGGATATGGCCGGGGTAGCGGTCCGGCCGCTCCAGGGAAAAAGACGCCACCTCGTACCCCACGTCAATGAAGTATTCCGCCCAGCGCTGGAGGTGCACCTGGCGCGCGTCCCCCAACAACAGCAGGCGCGGCTTATTAGTCGTGTTCGACGGCATTACCGGATAGTGTATTGCGTGATTACGCGTGTGTCAAAGATTCGTTGGGGAAAGGAGATGCGATCGGGGGCGAAGCGGTGAGAATGCCTTTTACCGCGGTGGACACGGCGGTTGACACCCGGGTAAGCGCGGCGTAATCTGGCCCTATGCTATCCGACCAGTACAGTACCCGGAAGGGAAGGTTTTTCATGAGAAGAATGATACCTGTAATCCTGGTGATCCTCCTTGCCTGCGCAGGCCAGAAAGATCATCCGATCAGCGTCGAGATCGAACCCGCGATGGAAGACGGAACAATTTCGAAGATCGCCGTGTTTCCTTTTCTCAGCGCGCTGCACGACTCGGAAGATCCCGACGACATCGCGCCCAGGATGATGGACCAGTATTTTACCCCCGTCCTGGACGCGCGTAATGACTACACGTTCATTTCGGCCGGCACCGTCCGCTTCGCCGTCGAAGGAAACGAGACTCTCGAACCACTGTACGAGAAGTTCGTGGAGGAGTACCCGAGGACGGGCAAAATCGCCCCGGAATTCATGTCCAGTCTCGCCGAGGCGCTCAACGCGGATTCGTTTCTCATTCCTGTGGTGGACGTCTGGCAGAAGGACGAGGTCGATTACCAGGAGAACGCCACAGCTACGACCTACGTGGGCGCGACCATCACCGTCGTCGACGAGACCGGTCAGATTGTGCTGTTCCGGGCCACCGACGAGGATTACATCGAGGGCGCACGCAGCGAGACCAGTGACCGGGGCATTGTCAGGTCGGGCGGCGTCGTTCGATCCGATTCGGGCTCCAGGGCTTACCGGGCGCCCCCGTACGACGAAGTTGCCATCAAGGTGATCACCGCGCTCGTCGGCAGTCTGCCGGAGCGATACTAGACGCGGTCCGCTATGCGTGACGATGTCCACTGGATGGGCAAGGCGCTCGAAGAGGCACGTCGTGCGTTCGAGCTGGGTGAGGTACCGGTGGGGGCGGTCGTGGTCTACCGGGACCGCATCGCAGGCCGGGGCCATAACCGCACCGAGAGCTCGGGGCAGCCCTTCGAACACGCCGAAGTGTTGGCGATGTGGGATGCCGTGGCCAACCTCGGGCGAAAAACTCTCGAAGACTGTATCCTCTATTCGACGGTCGAGCCGTGCGTGATGTGTATCGGCGCGGTCATGCTGGCGCGCGTACCCAGGGTAATTTTCGGCGTTCGTGAGCCGCGGACGGGCGCGTGCGAAAGCGTGTTTGCGATTCCCAACGACCCGTCGCTCGAAAATCCGGTTGTGGTTACCGGAGGAGTCGAAGAGGAACGCGCCAGGGAACTCATGCAGGCGTTCTTCCGCCGCCGGAGAAGCCCGTAGGGCGGGTGTCGCCGAGGATTGTGGTTGATTCCGTGCCGGATGCGTGTATCGTTACGGCTACGGAGAGATGCGAGAGCTGGCTTAATCGGCACGACTGGAAATCGTGTGTATGCGAAAGCGTACCGAGGGTTCGAATCCCTCTCTCTCCGCCATCCATTTATCCCGCGAAACGCCACGCGGGGACCCACCCCGACGTCACTCCAGATCCCTTGCGCCCGATTCAGCCGTCTCCGTATTTGTGGTCTTGCCCTCCCCCGCTCTATCCGCTATCATTCCCGCGGAGAGATGCGAGTGCGGTTGAATGGGGCGGTCTCGAAAACCGTTGAGTGCGCA
>CBDVDJ010000507.1:0-3059 GCA_965372695.1 uncultured bacterium | reverse complement strand
ACGTCGTCCGTGTCGTCGACTGGATGCGGCTCGCGAACGCCACCCACGTGGTAACCTCGGATACCAGTACCGCCCGCACCCTCGCCGTCTCTGGGCAATTCGAGGAGCTGTTCGCCGTCGGACGATTCAACGTCCTGCGCGCGAGTGCGATCGGGAGCGAGTGGGTGACGGCTGAGGGCCCCGGCGTCGAGACGCTCTGGGCGCGATTCGAGACCGGACGTTACTCGATGCGGCTCAGGGGTGACGGATCCGGCAGTGTGCTGGTCAAAAGTTCGTACCATCCGTTCTGGCGCTTCGCCGGGCCCGACAGAATCGGCGTAAACGTCGAAGATACCGGTCTCATGCGGCTCGTCGATCTTCCGTCCGGCGAAACCGAGGTGGCGATGACGTTCCTGCCGCCGTCGTGGCCGCTCCTGCTGTCCGCCTGTAGCTGGTTTGTCATCGCGGCCATGTGGGTGTTTGCCGGGCCGGCACGGAAGCGCAGAAAAGCTTGAGATTTAGCGGGCGGATTTTGCTATCATTCGAGCTTGTGCAAATTCGCGTTGAATACAAGGGAACTCATATCCTACAATCGGTGTTTGTAATCGTGTGTCCATCCTGACTGAACGCAGACGCGGCCGATTGGGGTGGACTTCTGGTATCGCTACAGGTCAGACAAAACGAGGAGAAACATGACTGACTCGTCACCCAGAATCATGATCGAAGCGAAGGGGCTGTCGAAGTATTACGGCCCGTTCGTCGCGATCAAGGATATTACTTTTTCTATACCGGAGGGGCAGATCGTCGCGTTTCTGGGGCCCAACGGGGCTGGCAAGTCCACCACCATGAAAATCCTCAGCGGTTATCTCGCCCAGAGCGAGGGCAGCGCGAAGATTGCCGGTTTCGACGTCACCAACCGGCGCCTCGATGCGGCCAGACACCTCGGGTACCTGCCCGAGAACGGCCCCCTGTACAATGACATGACGCCGTCGGAATTGCTGAAGTTCTTCGGCGAGGCCCGCGGACTCGCCGGCGACCGTCTCGCCGGCAGACTCGCCATCGTTGCCGAACAGTGCGCTATCCGGGACGTGTGGGAAAAGCCGATCGGCAAGCTCTCGCGGGGGTACCGGCAGCGCGTCGGCCTGGCGCAGGCGCTCCTGCACGACCCCGACGTGTTGATAATGGACGAGCCCACCGCCGGTCTCGACCCCAACCAGATCCGCGATTTCCGCAAGAACATCAGGGCCCTCGCCGTCTCCAAAACTATTCTGATTTCGACGCATATCCTTCAGGAGGTCGATGCGGTGGCGGACCGGCTGCTGCTCGTGCACGACGGCTCGCTGCTCTTTGACGGGACGCCCGACGATTTGAAGGAATCGGGGTCGCTGGAAGAGCCTTTCTACCGCCTTACACATAATGTCGAGGGGGGTGACGGGCGATGAAGATCAACTGGACCATCATCAAGGCGATTTCACGACGCGACCTGCGACTGTATTTCAGTAATCCCACCGGATACGTGTTCATCACGCTGTTCATCTTCCTGAGCGCGGCGGCGGCGTTCTGGCGCGAACGCTTTTTTTTGAACAACCTCGCCAACCTGGACCAGTTAAACGATGTATTTCCCTTTCTGCTCCTGTTTTTTGTCCCGGCCATTACGATGGGAGTCTGGGCGGACGAACGGCGACAGGGAACCGACGAGCTGCTGCTTACGTTGCCAGCGACGAATCTGGAAGTGGTCCTGGGCAAGTATTTCTCCACGCTGGGCATTTATTCGGCGGCCGTGCTGCTGTCTCTGAGCCACCTCGTGGTCCTCTTCTGGCTGGGCAAGCCCGACCTGGGGTTGATGTTGTCCAACTACATGGGATACTGGCTCATCGGCGCGGCGTTCATTTCGATCGGTATGCTGGCGTCGCTGTTGAGTTTCAATGCGACCGTGGCGTTCATTCTCGGGGCGATATTCTGCGCCGGACTCGTTTATATAGAGCCGATACTCGGCGTGTTCGGCAAAGGCGTCGAGTCGATGGTATCCAGTATCGCTGTATTTCCGCACTTCGATGACCTGACCAGGGGCGTCGTCAGCCTGAGCGCGGTCGTTTATTTTCTTTCGATCATCGGTTTGATGCTGTATCTCAACGTGGTTCTGCTGGGGAAGCGGCACTGGCCACAGGAGACGGGCAGACTTCGGATGGGTGCCCACCAGTTGGTGCGGGCGCTGGCGCTGGTCGTCGCGCTCATCGCGTTCAATGCCCTTCTCGGGCGGGGAAGCGTCCGCGTCGACATGACCGCGGAGCACCTCCACACGCTGTCCGGCGAAACCCGCACACTGATCTCCGAGATCTCCGTCGACAGGCCCGTGTTCGTGCAGGCTTATATCAGTCCTGAGGTCCCGCGCAACTATGTACAGGCGCGGCGTGACCTCGTCGACTACCTCAAGGACATCGCCGCCGTTGGCGGAGAACGGGTGAAGCTGGTGATACACGACGTGGAGCCGTACAGCGAAGAGGCGAGAGAAGCGAGGGACAAGTTTGGAATCATGGCGATGGAGGTTCCGGGAATCGAAGGCAGCCGGGCTAACGTCTCGACCGTTTTCATGGGCGTGGCCTTCACGTGTGGAGCGGAAGAGGATGTTATTCCGTTCTTCGATCGCGGCCTGCCAGTCGAATACGAGCTGGCGCGCAGCATAAGGGTCGTCGCCCGGACGCAACGCAAACGGATCGGCGTTGTGACGACGCAAGCCAATATTTTCGGCGGATTCGATTTCAACACTTTTGCCAGCAAGCCGGTGTGGTCCGTGGTAGAAGAACTGGAGAAGCAGTACGAAGTACTGCAGATAACGGCGGCCGATTCGATGACCGAGACCCTGGACGGTCTGCTCGTCGTGCTTCCGTCGTCGCTTTCCCAGGAAGAACTGGACAATCTCCAGTCCTACATCGAACTCGGCACGCCGACGCTGTTGCTGGTCGACCCGTTGCCCATCCTCGAGATCGGCCTCTCGCCCTCGGAGGAAGCGGGGTCGAACGTCAATCCGTTCATGCGTAACCGGGGACCGCAGCCCAAGCCGAAAGGCGACATTCAGGTTT
>CBDVDJ010000506.1:0-3077 GCA_965372695.1 uncultured bacterium | reverse complement strand
CTTCACACGGACCGCCCGGGCCCTCAGAACAGCCTGATTTTTGACGCATTGAGGTGAACTGTACCCCAGATCGCGATACAACGATCGGCGATCCAGCTCCAGCATTCGGGGGAGAATGTTGAGAGTAAGATCGCATTCTTCCTTGACGAGATTCTTGAGAGAATTTATCAGTTCCTGATTAGAAATACTTTTCAACGACCGCATCACATACCTCCCTGTTGTGTGAAGTATAACACGGAGGTTTCTGGAGCCGTTGCGGGGGCGTGGCGGAGTTGTAAAGAAGCGCGACAACAAAAAGTCCAAAAACAAAAACGACCCTTCGTGAGAAGGGCCATAGCGGCACAACAGAGGCATTGCAGGATTCGAAGCAAACAATAAAAATCAACCTTCGCAAATCATGTCAAGCACAATATTGATTTTAATAAAATTCTTGTCGATGGCGCGACGCTCGACTATGCAGAATATCAACGTAATTAAAATTCTTGCCGCCGGCGCGACACTCGACTACGCAGAATATCAACGTAATTAAAATTCTTGCCGCCGGCGCGATGTTCGACTAAAATGCGATCCCGACTGGAGGATCATTCATGACAGACAAGAAGCCTGAATTCAAATTCCATCCGCTCGACTTCACACGGCGAACACCAGAGGAAATGATCGAGCGCTCAAAGAGCTTTCTCGAAGACCTCCGCAAGCGCCGCACGGTGCGGAACTACAGCGACGAACCCGTCCCCCGGGAAGCCCTGGTCAACTGCATCGAGACCGCCGCCCAGGCCCCTTCAGGCGCCAACAAGCAGCCATGGACATTCGTGCTGGTAACCGACCCGGAAATAAAATCACAAATCCGAATCGCCGCCGAGAAGGAAGAGCACGAGCACTACCACAAACGCGCGCCCGAGAGCTGGCTCCGCGACCTCGCCCCGCTCGGCACCGACGAACACCAGCCGTTTCTCGAAACGGCGCCGGCTTTGATCGTCGTATTCGCACAGAAGTACGGCGACACGCGGGACGACCAGCACTACTACGTCAACGAGTCTGTCGGGATCGCGACGGGGTTCCTGCTCGCCGCGCTCCATAACGCCGGGTTTGCCACCCTCACGCACACCCCCAGCCCCATGAAGTTTCTTTCGGAGATCCTCGGCCGGCCCGCGAACGAGCGGGCATTTTTATTAATACCCGTGGGGGATCCCGCGGACGATTGCGAAGTGCCGGATATTGTCAGAAAGAATATAAGCGAAGTGTTGGTGGAGAAATAATTCTTGCTCTGAAAATTCGAAGATCCGATCCCCTGCGCGGTTTCATCTATTCGAAGTGTTGATTATATAGCAGGAACTACTCGAGGAACTCGAGGACCCGCGTCCGCCACGCGTTCTGAAATGCCGTCCGGCCCAGCCCCGTCGTCGACTCGATGACCCGGTACATATCCGCATCCCGCCGCCCCGCTTTGAACAGCGTCTCGATCCCCGACGCCCCGGCCGCCGCGTACACCATGTCGCACACCACGGCTCCGGGAAAGTACCTCAGACCGGGACCGGCAAGATCGGGGATACGGTTGCCCGCAACGTAGTCGTCATACACGAGCGAATTGTTTTCAGCCACGAACGCGGCGATTTCAGGCATCCAGCGGTCATAGGGCCTGCCGTCCCAACCACCGACCCAACCCGCGAATCCATTCTCGACGAGCTCGTGCGGCGCAAGGCCCGGGCCCTTCGCGACCATCTTGACCAGCCCCTCTGGATACCATTCTGACCCCGCACCCGTAATGAGTATGTCGTCGGCCCGCATGGCCCTGCCGCGGGCGGGGCCGGCATGGAAAAACTCCAGTCCGATTATGCGATCGGCGTCTTCCCTGCTGCTGGTAATATAAAAATCAAATGAACCCCAGCTGAAGAACGGAAACACCCCCGATATCGAATCACAAAACGCGACAGAGCGCCGGGCGAGGCGCGTATCAAAATCGTGCTCCGGCGGCGATACGAACGTGATCTTTCCGATGGCCGGCCGGTTCCAGTCTTTCGTCAACACGCCGAGCGCGTTCCGCAATTTCCACTCGCTGCTTTCACGCCCCGCGTACACGCGCACGATCGCCCACACGTTGCGATCGGCGTCCGCCGAATCGAGGCCCTCCGCATAGAACAGCGTACGGATCGAGTAGAGATCGCCTTCCCGTTCGATCGCCATCACCGTGGGCCGGTACGTCTGCAGAAACTGGTCGGCGCCGGCCTGGTACACGAACGGCGCCGTCAGGTCGAAGTCGCGCCACAACCGGCTCTTATCGGCGTCCCAGTCCTGGTCGCTCCACATCACGTCCGGCCGTGAATTCATATAATCGGTCCAGAGATCGAGGACTTCCTTCTTCGAGCCGTTGGTCGTATCGACGCCGCGGCTGACCGTAACGTCTATCTGGGCGCTCACCGGCACCGCCGCCAATACGGCTGCGATCAGTCCAATTGTGACAAGGAGTTTTGAAATCACGTCACCACCAGTTTCACTACAGAACACGGCAGATCAGTCCCTTGAGGTACTCTGTTTCCGGAGCCGATAACAGTGTCGGGTGATCTTCGGGCTGGCCCAGGCGCCGCACGACCTGCACTTCGCGTCCGGCGTCGAGCGCGGCCCACGATACCGCCATGGAGAACTGCTGCACGTCGACACCGCCCGAACACGAAAACGTCGCCAGCACACCGCCGGGCTCGAGGAGATTCATCGCGAGCATGTTGATGTCCTTGTACCCGCGCATCGCCTTGTCGGCCTGCGCGCGCGTCCTGGCGAATTTGGGCGGGTCGAGGACGACGAGTCCGTACCGGCGGCCCTCCTGGCGCCATGCACGCAACACCTCGAACACATCGCCCTGGACCAACTCGGCGTCGGCGCCCGTTTCGTTGAGAGCGAGATTCTTTTCGGCCAGCTCGAGCGCCGTCCGCGACGATTCGACGAGTGTGAGCGACTTCGCGCCGGCGAGTCCCGCCGACACGGAAAACGCACCCGAATAGGAAAACGCATCGAGCACGTCACGCCCCCGGGCCAGATCCGACACGAAGTTGCGGTTGTCGCGCTGGTCGAGGTAAAACCCGGTT
>CBDVDJ010000505.1:0-3081 GCA_965372695.1 uncultured bacterium | reverse complement strand
TTTTTCTGCCGCAGACGCTCGCATTCGGTTATGGAGTCATCCAGGGTGCGCTCGACGAAAACCTCGGCATTGGTATTTTACTTCTGATCGCGGCGGGCAAGATTCTCACGACGTCTTTTTCCATTGGCTCGGGGGGGAGTGGTGGTGTGTTCGGCCCGTCGATGGTGATCGGCGGCTGTCTCGGCGGTGCCGTCGGAAAGCTGTTCTACATGTGGATTCCCGGTGTGGTTACGCAACCGGGGGCGTTCGTCATCGTCGGTATGGCGGGGTTCTTCGCGGCGGCGTCCAACGCGCCGATCTCCACCGTCATCATGGTGAGCGAGATGACGGGGAATTACAACCTCCTCGTACCCGCCATGTGGGTGTGCGCGATCGCGTCGACTCTCGGCCGGCGCTGGAGTATTTACGAGCAACAGGTCGACACGCGCTACGATTCGCCGGCGCACTACGGCGACTTCGTCAAGGACCACCTCGAGGAACTCCACGTTCGCGACATCTATAACCCCGAGGCCGAGTTCCTCTACATCCCCGAGCACATGACGTTGAGGGAGTTCATCCCGGTCATGACCGAGACCGACCAGCAGAACTTTCCCGTGGTCGACCGGGACGGCCGGCTGACGGGTATCTTTTCGATCGCCGACGTCCGCGATATTCTTGTCGAGCGCGATCTGGACAACTTATTAATCATGAAAGAAATTGCCGACGAGGAAGTCACCGCCGTCGAGATGGGCGAAAACCTGGCCAGCGCCCTGCGCAAGTTCACCGAGCTGGAAGTCGACAAGCTCCCCGTCGTCGATGGTGCCGACGATCACAAGATCCTCGGTATGATCCGCCGCCGCGACGTGATCAGCGCCTATTACGACAAGCTCAGTTCCCTTCGTAATCTCGATTGACGACGCGGAGCCACGCACGGCGCACCAACATGAAGGCATCATTCAGCGAGATAGACCATTCCGGTGACGTGGGCGTCGAGGCGCGGGGTGCCGACACTGTTGCTGCGCTCGAGAATGTCACCCGGGGGTTGTTCTCGCTGATGGTGCGGGATGTGGACAAGGTGGCCCCGCGGGTCGAACGAACGATCGCCGTCGACGCCTCCGGCGACGGGGATATGGTCGTCGACTGGCTCTCGGAAGTCATCACGGCGGCGTCTACGCGCGGGGAAGTCTACGGCGCCGTGAAAATCCTGCGGACGGGAGCCCACTCCGTGCGAGGCGTGCTCCGCGGAGAGCCGATCGACGAGGCGCGGCACGCGCTGCGATTCGAGGTGAAAGCGGCCACGTATCACGCGCTGGTCGTCGAAACCGGGGACGGGGGCTGCCGCATCCGGGTCATATTCGACCTGTAATCGACACAAAAGGGGATGACTCGCCATGACCAGGGCATTGCACGTCTGGGTGGAAGGGCGCGTCCAGGGGGTTTTCTTCCGCGATGCAACGCAGCGCAAGTCGGTCTCGCTGGGGCTGGCCGGCTGGGTCCGGAACCTGAGCGACGGCCGGGTGGAGGCGTTGTTCGTGGGGGAGGAAGACGTCTGCCGGGAGGCGCTCGACTACGTCGGGAAAGGCCCAGCGAGCGCCATCGTTACCGGCGTGAAGCACGAGTGGGAAGACGTACCCGAAGCGGGGGGCGCCGGGTTCGAGGTTCGTTTTTGACTCAGAGTGACTCACCCGGCCCGACGACGTACGCGGCCAGCGCCTCGAGGATATCGGCCGGGATCCGGCGGTACTGGTTGTCCGTGTCCACGCACAGATGCCGGGTCCACCCGGTGGCGAGGACTTCGTCGCCCCGGATGGCGCGGTAGGCGAAGGTGACGGTGCGGCTCCGGATCCGGGCGACGGCGGTTTCGATACGGACGAGGTCGTCGTACTCGGCTCCGACCCGAAAGCTTACGTTGCACTCGAGCACGGGGAGCAGAAAGCCGCTTTCTTCCAGTTCGCGATAAGAGCGGCCGCTCTCGCGGAGCAGGCCCGTGCGGCCGAGTTCAAACCACAGCAGGTAGCTCGTGTGGTGGGCCACGCCCATCTTGTCCGTCTCTCCGTATCGGACGCTGATTTCCGTCGAAAATCGTTTCATGACGCACACGATACACAAAATGGAATTTACTTTCACCTCATATTTAACTATAGTGATGGCGCGTACGGCACGAAAACAAGCCGGGACGCCCTCATTTCGGATCGAGAACCTGATACACCGCATACCCGCAAACGGCGGAGTTTTTTTCGCGCAAAATACGAAGGAGAATCATCATGCCCGGCGAATTCACAAATGAAGCGCTCGTTGATTTCACCAATCCGGAAATTGCGGCCAGGATGGAAAAAGCGCTGCGGAAGGTCAGCGGAGAACTGGGCAGGGACTATCCGCTGATCGTCGGCGGCGAGAAGATCACGACCGACGACAAGATCAATTCGATCGATCCCTCCAACCCCGACCAGCTCGTCGGCAAGTCGTCAAAGGCGACACGCGAGATCGCCGAAAAGGCGATGGTCGTGGCCAGCGAAGCGTTCGAAAAGTGGCGTTTCGTGCCGGCGGCCGAGCGTGCCGAGTACCTGTTCAAAGCGGCGAAGATCATTCGCGACAACAAGTACGAGTTTTCCGCCTGGATGTGCTACGAGGTGGGGAAGAGTTGGGCGGAGGCCGACGCGGATGTCGCCGAGACAATCGACTTTCTCGAGTTCTACGGCCGTGAGGCGATCCGCTACGCACAAGACCAGCCGCTGACGAAACTCGCCGGCGAGAACAACGTACTCGAGTACATTCCGCTCGGCGTGGGGACGGTCATTCCGCCATGGAACTTCCCGTTCGCCATCATGGCCGGCATGACGACGGCGGCGCTCGTCGCCGGTAACACAGTTCTCCTCAAGCCCTCGAGCGACGCCCCCGTCATCGCGGCGAAGTTCATGGATGTGCTGGAACAGGTGGGGCTCCCCGCCGGAGTCGTCAACTACATCCCGGGCAGCGGCGCCGACGTCGGAGACTACATCGTTCAGCACCCGCAGACGCGGTTCATCGCATTCACCGGTTCGGTGGAAGTCGGCGTGAGGATCAACCAGGAAGCGGCCGTGACCCGGGAAGGGCAGATCTGGA
>CBDVDJ010000504.1:0-3088 GCA_965372695.1 uncultured bacterium | reverse complement strand
ATGCCGGGTGGTGTGGGAGGGGAAGCCGGAGCTATCCTGCTCCCCTATCCCGATTACGGCGGGACGAGCCCCGCGGGCCGGTGAGAGAGACATGGCGAAATTCCCGTGAACCCTTTACCATCCGGGGGTGTCCAACCGTATATAAGCAGAAATCAGGCTTTTCGGAGGATGAATTGAACGACAGCCAGCTGATCGCCCGGGTCCTCGACGGAGACCGGGCCGCGGAGAGAGAGATGTACGACACGCACGTGGACCGCGTGTTCCGGCTGGCCTACCGCATGACCGGAGATGAAATGATGGCCGAGGACTATACGCAGGAAACCTTCATCAAAGCTTTCGACAAGCTCGAGAGCTTCGAGGGGCGCTCGGCGCTGTCGACGTGGATCCACTCGGTCGCCGTGAGCGTGATCCTCACCGGCCTGCGCAAGGTCAAGCGGCTGCGCAACCGCGAAGCGGAACTCGACGACGTCATCGCGCGCACGGCCGGCATCGCCGGCACCGACGTGGTGCTGAAGATCCGCCTCCACCAGGCAATCGACGCGCTGCCCGACGACCTGAGAATGACACTCATCATGCACGACATAGAAGGCTACAAACACCACGAGATTGCCGAGATATTCGATGCCCCGACGGGCACCATCAAATCGCGGCTGTCGCGGGCGCGTTCGGCGCTCCGCGACGATCTTGCCGGGGGATCCCGGCGGCCCGCGGAGGAGGACTGGCGATGAACGACGGCGAGCACAATGACAGGCTCGACGAGCGGCTCGAGAGAGCGGCCCGGGAATACAACGAGCCTCCCGAAACACCGCGCGACGCGATGTGGGCGCGCATCGTCGCCGGGCGCGCCGACCGGCGCAGGGCCCGGGACGTATACCCGATCCCTGTCTGGCGTGCGCCCCGGATGTGGGTGCCCGCGGTGGCGGTGGCGGTGCTCCTGATCGGTATCGCCATCGGCCGCTTCAGCGCGCCGCCGGATAACGTGCCGATTGCCACCCACCGGCCGGACTCGACGGTGGGCGAGAGGATCGCCCAGCTGCGTAAAACCGCGTCCGACCCGACGGCGTACCAGCTCGCCGCTCTGCCTATCCTGAGCCAGGCCGAGCTGCTGTTGACGCAGTTCCGGACGGGCGACACGCAGGAGGATAGCGGCGAAGAGTTCTCGAGGCGGGCGGCGTCGCTGTTGACGGACACGCGCCTGCTGATCGACTCGCCGGCGGCCGAAGACCCGAAGATGCGCCGGCTCCTCGGCGACCTCGAACTCGTCCTCGTGCAGATGGTCCGCATCAATGCCGAGGACGAACAGGCAGAAAATGAAATGATCAACGACAGTATGAAGAACCGGGCCCTGTTGCCCCGGCTGCGCGCGAACGCGGCGCTGGGTACTTTTACCAGCACCTATTAGGGAGGCTGACAATGAGCAAGCGAAACATCCTGAAAAGAACTCTCAACCTGGTCGTTGCGGTGGCGGCCGTGTCGGCGATCCTCGCCGTTGGCGTCACCGGCGCGGCGGCCAGCGATACCAGGGACGCGGAGCAGGCGTACAAGCAAGCGCGCCGGGCGCTGAACAACGACGAGTACAAGCAGGCGGCCGGGCAGTTCGCCGACATCTACGAGCAGTATTCCGAGACGAAGTACGCTGCCCGCGCGCTCTACTGGCAGGCTTACTCGCTCTACAAGATCGGCGGCAAGTCGGACCTCAGGAAAGCCGAGAAGGCGCTCGAGGTCTACCTCGACAAGTACAGCGATACCAGCACCCGGGAAGACGCGACGGAACTCTACTACCGCGTCCTCGGCCAGCTCGCCAGCAAGGGCGACAAGGAGGCGGCGGAGAAGCTGGCCATGGACACCGACCGCGACGTCGACGCGGATATCGACAGCGAAGCCGACCTCGAAGCGAAGATCGCCGCGCTGCACGCGCTGGTCAACATGAAGTCCGGGAAGGCGCTGCCCATGCTGGAGAAGCTCCTCTCGGACCCCGACCCGAAGAAGGCCGAGCTCCGCAAACAGGCGCTGTTCCTCATCTCGCAGTACGAATCGGACGAGGCGGCCGACATCCTGATGCGCGTGGCCACGGAAGACCCCGACCCGGATGTGCGCCACGACGCCATCTTCTGGCTCTCGCAGACCGACTCCCGCAAGGCGGCCGAGTTTCTCGAGCAACTGCTCACCGAAACCGACGACCCGGAGACGATGGAAAAGGCGATCTTCGCGCTGTCACAGATCGGCGACGAGCGGTCGATGGAGGCGCTCAAGTCCATCGCCCTCGACAAGACCCGGCCCGACAATGTGCGTTCGCAGGCGATCTTCTGGCTCGGCCAGGCCGGGGGCCTCGACGACGTCGAATTCCTCAAGGACCTCTACGGCCAGATCGACGACCGTGAGTTGAAAGAGGCCGTCATCTTCTCCGTGTCGCAGCACTCGCGTAACGGCGACTGGCTGCTCGACATCATCTACGACAAGAACGAGTCGAGCGAGGTCCGTTCGCAGGCGCTCTTCTGGGCGGGGCAGAGCGACGCCATCGACCCGGAGGGAATCGCGAATCTCTACCGGACGTCGAAGGATCCCGAACTGCGCGAACAGGCGATCTTTGCCCTCTCGCAGCGCGGGGGCAAAAAGACGATCAATTTGCTGATCGAACTGGCGCGTGAAGAGAAGGACCCGGAGATGCGCCGCCAGCTCGTCTTCTGGATCGGCCAGTCCAACGATCCCGCGGCGGAAGAATTTCTGCTGGAAATTATCAACGACTAGGGGCGCGGAAATGTTGAAGCGATCGATAGTATCGGGATTGATGCTGACCGCGGTTGTGGCGACGGCGGCCGCCGGGTCGGTAATCGACGACGCCGTCGGAAAAATGGATGAGGGAACGATCCGGCTCCAGTTCGAAGCGCGCGACGGTGTGTGTGGCGATGGTCGAAGCTCCATCTGTTTCGGAGGCGAAGGTACGTGGTACGTGAGCGACGGTCACTACGACGGCTGGGAGCGAGACTGCGACGAGGGGCCCGTGCGCGTATCTTTGAGGATACGCGATGGCGGAGTCGTGCGCGTGAAGACGTGGGTCGGGGGGACGCCGCGATCGCCCGGCGACGGC